>JAUZOW010000012.1 GCA_030706225.1 Bacteroidota bacterium
ACAAAATTTAAGTTGTGTTTACTATAATCAACAAAGTAGTCTATAACATTTACTACAATTTTATCATTTCTTACTTCCAGTGGTTTAATTACTATTAAATGAAACTGAGATTGTTTTCCTTTCTTTTTTATAGCCTCTTTATCTAAGTATTCTATTGTTAATCCATTTATTTCTCTTGGTAAACTATTGGTGATTTGAAGATCCGCTTCTACAAAATATATATTGATGAGCTTTCCTTTATGCAAGTCCTCTAAGTATTTCAAATGCAGTTTAAGACTCTCGAAATAAATATTATTGGATTCTTGTGCCATCAATTTAATAGTAAGAATGGTAAGAATTGAAAGTATAATAAATCTCTTCATCCTCTACCTTGTAAAATTAACAAATCTTTTTTCAGGTATCTTAGCTTGTGTGCCTGATGAATTATAAATATATACCATCCCATTTCCTTTTCCAAAAACATAGTTTGTCTTTCCGCTTGTGGTATTATTTATATCGGTTTGAGAAGGGGTTTGAACAAAACTGTATGTTGTTGTAGTTTCTCCTACCAATGTGGTGCTGGAACCAGCAGCACTAATATTTCCTCCTGTGGTAATACTTTTTGAACCACTTGGATGGCTATGGAAAGTTGATTTTGTCTGGCTTGTTGTTGTTAAAGTAATGGAGGCCTGTGAAGATTGTGATGGATCTGTTACTGCACCCAGTGTTGCTGCAGTTACATTTCCATTATTATCAACTGTTCCACCATATTCCCTATTATTACCATCTGCAGTTCCTCCTTTTCCATTATCGCCAATTGTTGTGTTAACCATGTCTTGCCGTGTTTCTGCAGAACCTTCTATTTCAACACTATTATTATAAGCGATACTATTTTTCTCAAAGGCTTCTGTATTCCCTGAATTTTCTTTTATAAAACTCTTTGTTGCCTTAATGTCAGATTTCGAAGTACCCGATTCAGTTGATTTGACCACATATACTTTATTATTCTTCTTGCCATCTTCTCCTAAAAACTTGCCGTTTTCATCGATAAAATCACCAGCGGCCATTCCATCTGAGTCAATAAATCTTATAGGATTATTTAAAGCATAGTTATAAGAAGACCATTTTCTTGACTTTTCAGCAAGTGGATCTAGGGTCGTAAACCTCCCGATCTGCGGATCATAATCCCTCGCCCCATAATCCTATAAACTACCGACCTTATTTCAAGGATACACTGATGCTTCTACCTGCACAAAAATCAAGGCTTTCAAAGAACGGATCGTGCATCTAAAATACACATTTTTTCTATTCAACTGAAGATTTATTTCAATTGAAAAAGAAAAAGCCATGGACCCATTCATAAAGCTGCCGTAAGATTTCAAATAGCATGCTCACAAGCAAATTGAGAAGTATCTGGTCTTGATACCGTTTAATCCATCGTACGAGTTTCCTTACTCGTTTTCTGTTTTTCTGTTTTTGATTCCGTTTGGACATAATTCACCGCGTTAAAAAAAATCGCGGTGGTCCGCTTTAAAAGTAAGCCCGGAGAGATAAAAGATAAAGGACAAAAATTCCGATACTGATTATCAGTGTTTTATAAATCAGATGGTTTTTTCCAGGTTGTTTGCGGTAGAAAATGCATTACCGGTAACCCTGGGAACAGGATCCCGGGAGAAGCCCCCGCAGCCCCTTCCGTTGAAGGCTTTAACATAACATGATGTTATAGTACAAGCCACGGGCTTGTTTATTTTTCCGGGTGTGGCTTGTCCTATAACCACATTATGTTAAGCAGCAAAGCTGCACGCCTTCCCGTCAGGGGCTGCGGGGGGTGGCGGCTCTTTTCAGTTGAAAGAAAAAATGAGGATCATTTTTGACAAAGAAAAACCATCAAAAAAGAAAGCTCTCTCCTCAAGCGGGCAAGGGGAGTGATGGCAAGGTGTCCGGTCATTTTTTTATACCATAAGCCAATAGACGATTGCATAAAAAAATGACGGAACCCGAAGGGCCGTCAGACCTTGCCATCACCAGAGCGGTGGACTGGGGGTTTGCCCGCTTACGTTTGCTTTTCTTTTTTGAGGGGTTTTCTCTGGCCAAGGGCCGGCATTGAGAGCCGCCTTGCGCATAAGGGTCGATAGCTAAACGCCGTGCCGGTTTACAGGGCATGGCGTTTAGCGTAACTTATGCGCTGGGTGGCTCTCAAACAATCAAGGCTTACTTTTCATTTCCGCGTTTAAAGCCGATGCGCTTGCGCTCTTTGAACTCAAGCTCCTGCTGTTTAACCTGCTCCAGTTGCTTGAGGTATTCAAAGATCAGCAGGATCTGTCGATCCTGTTCAAGGTCCTTCTTCTGAAGCTGGTCGAGCTTATGAAGGATTTCGGTATGGGTTTCCAGCAACTGTCGCATCCTGGTAAATACACGCACAATCTGGATGTTGACCATGATGGCACGATCACTATGCAATACGCTGGAAAGCATAGCCACGCCTTGTTCTGTAAACGCATAGGGTAACTTACGTGTTCCACCCCAACTTGATGTTCCAGATTGGAATATCAAGTCATCGAACTCCTGTTTTGTGAGCTGGAACATAAAATCTTCAGGGAAACGCTTAATATTCCGTTGAACCGCTTTATTCAGATTTCCTGTGCTTACACCATACAAAACAGCTAAATCAGCGTCCAGCATTACTTTCTGGTTGTGGATAAAATAGATCTTACTCATGATCACTTCTTCGGGAACCATCAGCGCATTCTCCTCCTTCATGTTCATTGATTTGATAAGGTAAAGGTACTAATCTTAAACACTTGTGTCGCAAAACTGATCCTAACCAGGGATCGCATTTTGCGATACCTTCTTATTGGAGGACGCAATTTGGCACCTCCAATTTATCCCAGCGGGTGATACTTATCCAACTCAGCTTGCAACCCTTCGAGGTTATCTAACTTATATCGCTCGGTGGAACTAACCCAGCGGTGACCCGCCATGTACTGCACCTGCCGCAGATTGTAGCTTTTGAGCCAGTGGACGATCACGCTCTGCCGGATTTGCCCCGCGCTTTGTATTTCCGGATTTAGCTTTTGGATAAAACAAAACAGGTGATGCAGGCTGTTTTTCAGATCAGAGCTGCCATTGACGCTGATAAACAAGCGATCACTTTCTGTTACTTTGGTTTTTCGGGCCACGCGCCCGTAAGGCTTGGGCGTATCGGCCTGACTTAGCAGGGCAGTACGCACCTGGGTTATGTAGTCATGCAGTTCGATCACCTGGAAGGCCTTTAACTCTAAGATTCTTCCATGGCTCCGGGCATCGCCGGGGACCTGGATTTTTCCTTCCTTCAGTTGGATGTGACTGGTGGTCAGGCGGTGCAGCTCCCCGCTGGTGAGTCCCTGGTAAATGATCAGCCCCAGCATCACACGGTTACGGCCGGTGCGATGATCCGTTACAGGGTACTGGTCGTAGAGCTGCTGCAGGGTTTCATAGGAGAGGATCCCACTGGGTATTTTTCGCCGGATGCCCCGAAGATACGGGCTTGAAGCGGGATTGGCCGTGGCCTTTGCAGTTTCTTTAAGCCACTCGTAGTAATTACGCACGGCCAGTATGATCGTGTTCACATGCCGGGTGCTTTTGCCACTATCGCGCAGGTGATCCACCAGGCTAAGCAGATCCGTGTAACGTATATCCGCAGGGATCAGGCGCTGGGATTCCAGCCAGAGCAGGTAAAGACCGGTATAATTAAGCTTCTGACGAATGGTCACCGCTTTATACCCTTGCCTTTGAAGAGATAAGCCAAAAGCCTTGAGCTCTTTCTCAACCCCCACCGGGAAGCGGTATTCGTCCTTACTGTTCATGGGATAGGTGAGTATAAAGCTGGGTGCTCTCCAAAGAGCTGTGGCCTAAAAACCGGCTCACGCTCTCCAGGCTCATGCCTGATTGCAGCAGGTGCGTGGCAATGGAGTGGCGTAAGGTATGCAGCCCGACGGGTTTATCGATCCCCGCAAGGTGAGTTAACCTCTTAAGGCGGTTCATCATACTGTTTCCGGAGAGTCTTTTGCCGTGGATACTTAAAAACAGCGCGGGGCTTCCCGGATCATGTTCTTGCAGCTCGATCCTCCCCGAGTGGATATACTCCCCAAGGTCATCCGCTACCCTGGCGCTCATGGGAACATACCGCTGGCGATAGCCTTTGCCATGTTTCACGTAGACCAGATGCTGCTTAAGCAGGATATCCCCGGCATCCAGGGCGATCCCCTCGCTTCTTCGAAGGCCGCAGCCGTAGTACACCCCAAGCATCGCCCGGTCACGGCTTCCCAGGGAGTCGCCTTCGGTGGCCCGGTACAAGGCCTGAGCCTCACTACGGGTCAGGATCACTTTCACGGTGTCTTTCTCTACCGATGGGACCGAGGGGATTTCAAACCAATGTCGACCGCTTTGCTGCAGGTAGCGGGTAAAACGCCTGAGGGCCTGGATATTGGAAGCAATGTAATTGCCGGATAACCCGCCATCGCGCGTTTTGTTTACCCGCCGCCCTAAATACCGGTAATACTCAGTTACAGTTTGCGGAGTGATTCCCGATAGGCTTTGAACATCGATAGTTTCTAAAAACACCATGAAGTCCCGCACGTAATGCGCCGACACGTATACGGTCCCCGCGGCATAGGCCAGCGTGCGAAGCCAGTGGCGGAAGGATTCCAAAAGTAGAAGGTATTCTTTGCCAAGGATTGAACTGCGATAGATCGAGGGGGTGCCTTGCATTTTTTGAAGTATAACAGTTATACTGGATAAGTGATTGATATGATTTCAGTTGAAAGAAAAAAATCGGTGTTATACTTTCTGTTACTCATCTGTTATACTTGCCCGGCAAGCGAAAGCGGTTGTTTTTTAAGGGTTCTCCCTGCTTTCAGATCCGAGAGGATCTGATCCAGCACATCCAGCCCCTGCTTGAGATCCTGGTATTCTTCCCATCGGTGGACCTGGTATTCAAAGCCGCTCTTTCTATTGCCTCCCACCCGTTTGATCAAATAGCGGCTTTCCAGCTCCCTCAGGTAACGATGGATCTTCATGGGATACAAACGCAGGCGCTGTTGCAGGTCCCGGGCGCAGAAGCTCTCCAGCTGTTCGTTCCTGACCCACGCTTTCAGCCCTTCAAAAAACTCTCTCACCACCCGTGGTAATTCATCGCTCTTGGTCAGCAGTACATCCTTAAGCAACCGGTTTGCCCAGGCAATGTCTTCCAGGGTGGTTTCAATAAAAGCCTCTCCGCTTACCGCATCCCGCTTGAGGGTTCGTTGCAACTGGCAGTAAAACGTCACCGTTTCGATAAAAGCCAGGTAATGCGAGTTGGTGCGAAGAGGCTTAAACACATGATCCGGCACCCTCAGGTACTCCGCGTAAGGATTTCTTACAGCCACCCCCTTAAGCACGCTTTGCATGTCCTGGAAGAACTCTTTCAACCGGGCCTCCTTCTGCGTATCAACCCTGCCGGCCGAAAGCCGCCGCTGGTATTCCATGATCCGCTCCTTGTGATCAGCACTGTCATCCACGTAGATCAGCAGCGATCGGTTGGCATTATCTTCATAGAGTCGTTCTCTGGTGGTAGTGCCCGCCAGGCAGATCGGCCCTTCCACGTGCAGGGTAACGGTTTTCAGGTTCCCTTTGCTGTCTTTCATAGGGATGGTCTTGGAGATACGTTTTTTGGTTTGCAGCTCCCGAAGCGGATACAGCACGGCTTCTGCCCCATCCATATCCTCGATCAGCACCAGCTTATGATGCAGCTCCTTTCGATCAAAGTAATAAAACGCATTCTCAGAAAGAATGGTTATTTCCAGCTTATCCTCTTGGGGGATCAGCTCCGAGATTTTCTCCTGCAGGTAGGTCTTGCCCGTGCCCGAGCTTCCCAGGCTGATCACGTGAAGCGGGGTTTCTCTTAAGCGACTGGTAAAGAACAGGTACATCAGCAGCCGGTTGTTTTCTTCTCCTACTACCCCACTTAAGCCGATATCCCTTCCCGTGCGCTCCATCAGATCGGGGGAGCTGAGATAACTCACCGCCCGGTGGATTCGATCTTCGGAGAGTTGCCGCTTTTCCGGCTTATGCTGCTTTAAGCTCTCGATTCTGGATAGCCGGTACTGTTCGATGTGTTCAGTCAGCTGGGCCAGGGCTTTGGTTAAGGTGGTGGCGCTCACCTCAAGCCGCTCCGATGCTTTGGCAATAAACCGTTCCAGGTAGTCGGCATGGTAGAGATCCAGCGTGTGACGCACGCTGTGCAAAGGGTCGGCGCTATCCAGGCGACGAAGTTTCAAGGTGACCCTGAGCCGATCCAGCTGGTGTATACTCACTCCCCCCAGCAGCGCCATCTGCAGCCCTTCTGTGGTAAAGGTGATGTATTCGGGATTGGTGGTGTTGAGCGTTGGAGCCTCTCTATGTAAAAGCCCCGTGGATAAAGGACTTTCCATTTGTTTTTTTGTTTCAATTGAACTGTTTTCAGTTGAAAGAAAAAAAGGCTGACGGGTTTCTAAAAGGTGAGAGAAGATGCCGGCATCGTGACTGATCGATAAGCTGTTGATGTCTTCGCCTTCGGGGGTGTCTACAATGCTGATGGTGATTTGCGGCAGCAGCTCTGTTAAGGTCACGGCATGTTTCTTTACCGCTTCCTTTCCCGCATCATCCCCGTCAAAACACAGGATGATCTCCGATAGATGGGGTAATTCCAGGATAGCTTTCCGGTGCTGCAGCGTTAGTCCGTTAGTCCCGAAGCAGGCCAGGATCGTGTAATCCCTGGTAATCTCCGGCAGTTGTAGCAGCGTGGCGGCATCGATCACCGCTTCGGTTAAGATTAGTCGGGTGGTTTCCTACCCGGGATATCCCGGGTAAAGCCCGCTTCTTCCTGCGCTGTAGTAATGTTTCGAGGTATCGTTATTGACCATGCTGCGGCCGTAAAAACCGGTAATGGTTCCACCGGCATCTTTTAAGGGAAAGATCACGCAGCGATTCATGCCCTCCATCTCTTTACCGCTGTTAAAGCCGCATTCAAGGGGGGGCAAGGTTTCGGCTTTTTAGATAATCGCGGGCTTTGGCGCTTTTTTGCAGAGCGGTCGCAAGGCTTTCAAACAAGGCGTTCAGGTTTTGTGCTTTGGCGGGTTCTGTCTTTAGGGGTTCAGGCAAAGATGCCGGCAGGGCCTTATCTATCAGGGATTGGGCTTTCACAATCGCCTCGTGTTTTCCGGTCTTTTCCTTTAACCTGATAAACTCGATCACATCCCCGCTGCCGGCTTTGCAGTTCGAAGAGAAGCAGGTCCAGGTACCCGTCGAAGGGTACACCTGCAAACTGGGAGTCGTATCCTTGTGAAACGGGCAGAGCAGGCGGTGGTTGTGATCCGGGGCAAGTCCATAATACGACAATACCGTAAGGATAGAAAGGCGGGATTTGATTTCGTTGATTTCCATTGTTGATAACTTTCATTTGTGCATATACGCTGCAAATATTTCTTATACTGTCTATGATGCCATAATCAGAATATGAAAGTTATTCACAATACGGTATAGTAATGAATAAAATTTAAAGCATTTACAGTACTTTTGTGATGTTAATAAGTATTTAACGCTCTATTATGACCTTCAAAGAAAGATTAAAGCAGGCACGCACAAATAAGAAGATCTCTCAGCAGGAACTGGCCAAACTGGTGGGTGTACATTATACCAACATCGGCCGGTACGAACGCGGTGAAGCCGTACCCTCGGCCAACGTGCTCAACAACCTGGCCCAAGCGCTGGATGCCACCCCGGATTATCTCATTAACGGGTCTCTCGACGATAAAGCCGAAAACACCATCAGCGATAACGAACTGCTTATGCAGTTTAAAAAAGTGGAAAAACTCCCCGGGGATAAGAAAAAACTCGTGAAAGAATTTCTGGATACATTCCTGTTTAAAGATACTGTCCAGAAACAACTGGTGTTATAAACAACTTAAAAATTATTCATTATGGCATTTCCTCCATCTGTAGTTCAGGAAGCCTGGAGAAGATCAGGCGGTCGCTGCGAATGCAGAAGAACAGCGCACAATCACCCTTACGTGAGATGCAACAAGGAATTGGTTTGGGAGAATCGGGGTGCGACCGGTCAGCGTGGTTGCTGGGAAGCACATCATGTTACTGCAGGAGGTCCCGACATTGCTTCCAATTGCGAGATCCTTTGCTGCGATTGCCACGCCGGAACCGCAACATACGGCAGACCGTAAGAAAGAGAAAAACTCTTGAAGATATCTTCACCTCAGGGAAGGTTCATCAACACCTTGCCTGAGGTGGCCGAGTGGTCGATGGCGCCCGCCTGAAAACCGGGTATACCCGAAAGGGTATCGCGGGTTCAAACCCCGCCCTCTCCGCTCATTCGGGGGCTTCGGCCCCCTCACGGATTAACCGCAACGCCAGGTTTTGCCTGGCGTTGCGGTTAATCATGATTACTTCATTCTCAAATTTTATTCAAAAAGACACCAAAACCAATAAAAATTCAAGAAGTAAAATATTTAACACAATAAGATATTGGCTCCAGACTAACCCTGTCAAATTTCACTCCAACTATCCAATTGCTATTCTTTTTATTTGCAAGAAATATTTCAACAAAATAGTAACCTTTATACTCAATTGCATGAAAAATCTGTAAAGAGTAATTTTGACTTGTTGAATGCATAATGCGCTTTTGGAGTGAATTGCAAGTAAAATTTAATTTCTTTGGTTCAAGATTTAATCCTTTATAATAATCTCGGAGGCTATCTAAAATATTTCCACCAGGGATGCTATCTCGAATTAAGTTTATGGATCCAATACAATCTGCAATATCATATACATTACTTGCGCTGCCAGTAGTTTTCCCTGAAAACTTAATTTTGTAATCATTCAAATTCTTATTAATACTTTCGACATTATTACAAAAATATATTAAAGCTTTTTCTTCAAGAGTAAGTGTTTGCTGCACTACTTGTGAAAAAAGCAGCCCTTGAATTTGTATTAAGTATATAAATAACAGCAACTTATTTAAAGTTTTTTTCATTCCAATTTGCGTTTTTCACAAGTTTCCCATTTTGAAATCCATCAGGCTTCGTTCCAATTTCTGTTCTATTTTGCAACTTAGCATTTGTTGTAGCTCCTTTGACACCGCTCCCGATTCCTGAATGCCCAAGAGTTTCTTTTACACTTTTATTTTCCAAAGTTTTTCCACCTACTTGTCCTTTCATTACACCAGTGTTATCTTCCATCCCTAAATTATGACCCATCTCATGGGCTGCAATTTGACTATTATCACTGTTTGATTCTTTAACCGCGATGTTTTTCCCATCAGATAATCCTTCAGCAGTTGTCGTATTTCCATCTCTATCCACACTTGTTCTGTCAGTAAAAACTTTAGCATCGTCAGGTAATACGGAAATAAAATTTTCAGCACTTGCATTCGTTTCATCATTAACACTAAATGCAAAATTCACAGAATAAGAAATGGATTTATCCCCATCCCCGACAACATAATTAAATTTCCCACTTTGTGCGTTCCAATTATTAGCAGCTTCTTGAATGGTACTCGTATTCCCTGAGAATGATTTGAAGTTCGCTTGAATTGTGATTGATTTTTGATCATGATTTATTACAACATCCCAGTCTTTTCCATCAATATCGATCCTTTTAACTGGGTTATCTCCAACATAACTATAAGGAGACCAATCAAAATACTTTTCGGCCGATGGATCCACGCTATGCCATCTCCCCAACTGTGGATCATAGAACCTCGCGCCGTAGTCATACCACTGTAATCCGTAATCGGCCTGCAATTCTTTTCCGTTATAAAGATAATTATTCTCAACATCAGCTCCGGAAGTATAGCAAAGAGCTTCCAGTTGCATTCCGAAGGGATAATAATGGCTGTATTCTGACACCTGGGGGACTCCGGGAGCTGCAGGGGCATAAGTGGCTCTCGTATTACCGAGATGGTCTTTCATGAAGTATTCAAAGCGATAATCATCGCCTTCGGGGACTAAACGGCCTTCAGAAGTAAGGATATATTTTAGATTGCCTTCAAAATCATAAATAAAATTTCCTAAATATATTAAGGAATTTTCGGGAAGAATATCTTCTTCTTTCAGTAATTTGGCAATTTTATTCCCCAAACCATCGTATGAATAAAATATTTTTTCACCATTTCCAAAATTTATTATTGAAGGTTTATTAAATAAATTATATTGAATGGAGTCGATCCCTTTATCCGGATCCATTATCATATTTCCATTTGAATCGTAAAAATATTGTCCCGGCGCTTCTGTACAACCCGGATAATCATTTACTCCAGCTACATCACCGATGGAATCAATAATGAATTTAATCTGATTGCTGTTGTTGTAATAAAGATATTTTAGTTGATCTGTTTTTTCTCCTGAAGTTGCATATCGACTCAGATTAAGTATATTTCCGTTTGCATCATAAGTTATATCTCTTTCGTCAAAAGAAAAATCATGAGTCCATGAACCAGAATTTTTATAAAATATTCCGTGGTTTAAACGATTCATCTCATCGTATCTGAATCCATATGCATATTTATTATTATCTCTGCTTGTTTTCCATTCCATAGAAGAGATATTTCCATTGTATTGAACCTGATCAGTAACATCGGTCAACTCATCTTCGTAATGCAATATGAGAGCAAATATGTCATTTTTTTCAGTAAGATTATCGGGATTATTGATGGAAGTCAACCATCCCCGTATGTTATAAAGGTAGTCAATTTTTTGGATAAATGGCTGATAACCTCCTACAGTATTTTCTGAATGTATCTGTTTGGAACTTAATTGTCCCAAAGGATTATAATGCATGGAAGCCAGAATCACTTTTGAAGAATTCGGAACATCAAGCAAGGTGTTTTCCAATAACCTGCCTCTATGGTCATAAGTATATGTTTCCGTCAGGACAATATTTTTATCAAATGCAGAGTGATTTGTTCTTATTGTATCAGGTCTTCCGGTAAATGAATATCTGGTGGTGACCACATCTTTCCCTCCTTCACATTGATTATCTGACACCGTTTGAATAATCCTGTACATGTAATCATAATAATTAGCGGCTAACATCCATACATTCATGCCTGAAATACTGTCAAGTACCTTGACTTTAGTCCCCGTTGGCTTATTGGAAGGCTTATCAATCTTTTCTGAAGAAGATACAATTCCATTAGAATTATCAAACTGGTATCCTGTCGAAGCAAAATCATAATTATCATAGTATGTCGCCGTTAAAACATCATAGGTACACCCTGTGCTGCAGAGTCCGGATAAAACTTTCCGCGTATACCCATGATCCACATTATTATAATTGCCGTTTATATTCTCATTTATATTGAGAAGGGTGTCGTATTTTTGTTGCATTGCTATCCGGCTCAGCGCTGAAGAATATTTGAAAATGCCGGTCATTACAAGCCGGTTCAGTTCATCATAACTATTCATGAGCCATTTTGTTTCATCCTCGTTTCTCATTTTTGCGTCTTGACTTAGGACCAGCCTGTCCCGCTTATCGTATATCATATATTCCCATCCTGCATCAGGAAGCTTTTTTTCAATCTGTCTGTGTCTCTCATCGTAGTTATAATAATAACATAAATCATGAATGCCAGGATTATTAGAAGGTCCGGCTGATTTTGGAGGAACAACGCATCGTAATAAATCAAAATCATCATAAACGTAAAAAGTCTTTGAAGAGGAGCCGTCAACCTCTGTCTCCTTCATGACAACCTTATCATTTTTATCTTTGTACTCTCTTGTTATTGTTTGATTCAGACCGGAATTTTCGTTTTTTGTTTCCGTAACGAACAATTCATTGGCGTCATAGGTTATCGGAGAAAATTCATTATTAACACATTTCCAGGAAGTGATAGATTCATTTGTCAAATAGGAATATTCAATTACATGCGGTTGATCGATGTTCCAATCTACACCAGGAGCAGATTGTTTAACGGCTCTGTCAAGAGGTGATGCTTCAAACAAAGTCTTTGAAAATCCGTAATTCTGGTTTGCATCTCCGAATTGAGTTTTAATAAATGATTGTTGATTACTTAAATAATCTGGGTCGAATTGACCATTTTTAAATTTCTGATGTTCATAAGGGACATAATCTTTGTCTTTTCGTCCAAAATCATCATAGGTTACCGGTTTAATTAAATCGGATTGATCGGGACAAGACATGATCATTATACCTTGTTGTTCTCTTCCAAGTCCATCATAATACATAATATCTACTGAAACCTGACCGCAATTATAAGTTGACCCCGGATTATACCCGGCGATCTGTGGAGTATAGGTTATGATGTAATTTTTATCTGTTGGATTAATTGTCAGTTCCCCTGGGTCAGGTGGCGGATCATAGGGCGTTCCGCTACCTTGAAAATCCGGATCGATATAAGCGTGATAATTTAACCCGGCTTTTACATGAAATCCCGGCTGATGAATAATTGCTTTTCTGGCAACAATGGTTGCATCCCCAATCATGGTATGGCTCATGTATATAATATCCGGATACTGAGCTATTGACAGAAAAGGAATCTGGGTTGAAATAAATATCCCAAATAAAACTGTATGTTTGGTAAATCGATTTATGATTGATAATAATTTCATATAAGGCATAAACCCTGGCTCTAAAGTTATTGCAGAACGATTTTTTTTACTATAAATCCATTGGATGACTTGATCAACAGGGAATAAATACCGGATGAATTCGTACCCAGATTAAAAGTAATAATTTTATTTTTGATGTAACCGTCAAAATGCTTTGAATTCAACAACATTCCGGCATGATTATATAATTCAAAGTCAAGATTGTCGAATGAAGCTGTAAAATAAACATTCAGAATACCGCTTGTGGGATTCGGGTATACAAAACAATTACTTAATAATAAATCCGATTCTGTATTTTTTCCTGTTTTTTTGACTTTTACATACATTTCGGCATACCCATTACAACTATCGGCATTATATCCTTTAACCCAGATATGGTTCATTTCATATGGTAAATCAAATCCCCGCACTATATTTATAGGCTTCTGCATTCCATTATTCCATGCATATTTCAAATAATCCTTACCGGCATTTAGTACCAGGAATGAAGTATCGGCAATAGTAGTGTCATTACCTATAAAAATACCGGGCCTGGGAAGTTCAACAACCTGGACGGTGTCATAGATCATGCAACCGTTTTTACTGATCAACTCAAGCGAATGCCATCCGGATTCCTTGACCTTCAATAATTGATCTGTGCAGAAACCGTTGTCCCAATTATAGGAAAGAAACCCTGTTCCGGCATTAAGGACTAATTCTGTTCCGTCACAGAATTTTTCAGGATGTTTAAACTTAGGTGCAAGTTCCTTGCAGTTTTCCAACTGGGTAACAAATACATCCTCATCGCCTGAAGATTTTACTTGCTGAGCATTTATATTTAATGTCTGCCTGAACGATCCGGAAAGATAGACATGTCCTTTTTTGTCCAATAACAGGCATTTGGGATAGTCATCACCTTCACCACCAAACTGGCGTGTCCATTTGATTTGTCCTGTTGTATCAAATGAAAGAAGAAAAATATCGCTGCTTCCTTGCGTGGATTTCAGTTCAATCCCGTCGATTGAAACTTTTGAAGTAAAAGATCCGGTAAAAACAAAATACGGGTAATCCGGGAATAAATTACAGGCCCTGTCTTTTTTATTACCTCCGATTTGCTTTATCCATTTAGTATTGAATTGATCATCAAAGCAAATCAAAACAATATCATCACTACCTCGTGAAAGTATCTTTTGATCTTTAAATGTCAGAATATCACTAAAGCTGCAAGCCATAATGAAACTTTTATCCGTTCTCAACAGAGAGCTGATAAGAATTTTTTTACCTGTACAAATAAGTTTTGAGAAAATGCAATCGCCTTTGGAATTGAACTTCGTGATAAACGCCCCTGTTTCACCAGGAACAGTCAATTCCAATGAAGAATTTTTATCAAAACAAACTTTTCTTGAGAAAGTACCTGTCGCGATGATATTACTTGATCCATCAAGTGTCAATGCAGCAAATTTATGTTCTCCTTTTCCTGTTGTAATGCAGGCTTTTTTCAGGATTCCTTTTTCATCAAATTTGAAGATAAATGCATCCGACTTGTCTTTACAAATGAATTTTTTCCCTTCCATCATCAATGTATCATGAAATTGACCGGCCAGAATGATCTCTTTTGAGATGGTGTCCTCAATCATTGCCGACAAAAAATCTAAATGTGTTCCGGAGAAAGAATGGGACCATTCTTCATTACCGTTTTTATTGATTAAAGAGAGGAAAAAATCCAGGCATTTAAATTGTTTCCCTTTTGAAGACGCAGAGGATAAATGCCCACCTGCGAGAAGAAACTTGTTATTATTGGTTTTAGCGATCAGGCTTCCAAATCCAGTCCCCGATGATTTAATATTTTTATTCCATACAAGATTGCCATTGGTATCAAACTTAGATAGATACATTTCAGGCATAACATTATTGGCATAGCTTTGAGATTTTTCATGAGTCGAAACTTTTGGATGGCTCCCTGTAATATAAATATATCCGGAAGAATCAATAGACATGTCATTAACAATATCCCACCCCTTGTCGCCCATTTTTACTATCCATTCAGGAATTATATTCTGAGAAAAAGAGAAACCTGAGAGGGAACAAAGGAATATTACAATCAGGGAGAATTTAATGAATAAAGGTTTATTCATGGCTGAGAAAAAATTGGCTAATTATCCTTTTTGGACGCTTTCAATTCATCGATTTCCTTTTGAAGAGAGATTACATATAAGGTAAGTTCTTCAACCTTTTTGAGAAGAATGGCATTCATTTCCCCAACTCCAATACCCTTATCTTTGACTTCCTGAGCGGAGGGAACGCCGGGTAAATGTTTTTCCTCGTTGACATAATTATTAACCGACTTCAGGGAAGGCAGTTTATACTCTTTACTAAAAACATTATCAGGCCAGTTATTATGCAGTTTAACCAGAAGCTCCTCGCAAATGATCTTTCCATTGACTGCCAGTGGATATCCCTGAGCCATGTCGGTTCCAATGGCAACACTTTTATAGGTTGAATCAAGATAAATTGTCTGATCTTCTTTTTTAGAGATTAGCCATTTACCCCCCATTAAACCGGAACAATCCGTCCAGATTCCATTACCATTGACATCTGAGACCAAAACTTTATTTACTCCTGCCTTAGTCAGGATTTGAATATTGTTTGTTACAATATTCGATCGTACCGTAATCCCACTATTATCTATTCTTAGGGGCATGCATTGTGAACTCAAGGGAACAGCAGTTTTCATAACAAATGTTATAGAGTCAACATTATTATTGGAAACTCCAATGGTTGCTCCGTTTATAAGACTACCATTTATTAAAAGATTGCTAACTTGAATTGGGTTTTGAAAATAATTCTTACCTGTACTTGGCCCTGTTTGATATATCCCATAATAAGTCTGATTTCTATACAAACAATTTTCAACTGACACAATAGAATCCGTGAAGCCAGATAATACAACCTTAAAAGCCGGGTAAGTAATAGTACTTGAGGCTTTAATATGTAATAAGGCAGAGGGAGTAAATGAACTTCCCAGACAAATTTTTGAACTATTTTCTAAAAGGATAGAACTAACCTGACCACCTTGTTTTAGGAATCCCTGAGCAAATATAAGATTGTGACACATAAGATTTAAAATAATCAAAATCAAATATTTTGACTTTATAAATGCAACCAAATCTTTCATAATTATCATAATTTAGAAATTAATAAAATGTAAATCAGTAAACAACAATCTTACCTGAGGACGAATACATTCCTGCCTTAAAAGAATAATAATCAACCCCAGGAGATAGTTTTGACACGTCAATGTTTACTTTATTATTTCCCACTGGAAATATTTGATCTGCAATAATACCTTCGGATTTTCCAAGGTCATTAAATAATGAGATGGTAACATGTTCGGGGTTAAATAGATCAAAGCGGATTGTTGTATTCGTATGGCATGGATTTGGTGAAGCACCATAAAACCTGACGTTTTCCTGCATATTTGTTTCCGGAATGCCATTATAGGTACTGTTTGTGGCATCATACAGCGCTACGCCGTTATTGTTGGGTCTTGTTCCGGACCAGGAGAACATGGCCTCCTGATCATCATACTTTAACCGGATACTGGGATGGGGTGAGGTCATGTTGCCATTATCGTTGTAACCGGAAGTCATCTGTGTCCAGGTATTGGGATCTGGTAAATTGACATTTTTTGTAAAATAGGGGAGTTTTTGTGTCGTCGAATCAAAATAGGTAAGCATAAAATTTGAAGAAAACGGATTAAACGAGATATCAGGCTGAATGACATAATGGGAAGCCGGGACAGCAATAAAATTTCTGAAATGATTCGATTTTGCAGCCTGAAGGTTATAATATCCTTTCAGATTATGATACGGAGAAACAGGCAGGCTTTTCTCGAACATAACGACTTCCGAAAGATTCAGGCTGTCATTGTCTGCATCACTTTGTTGACATGCGATAACCGGATTTCTGACTTTATTTAAGGTAGAAGGGTCAAGGCTGTCCAGGCAAATATGGGTCGAGAACGGATTGACCGGGTTTGAACTGCTGTGAGCCGTGTAAATATGGCCATAGGGAGCGTTTAAATTATTTTGCTCTTCCCAGGCGGCAAAATATCTTCCGTTACTTTCTGAAGGGCTTCGGCCATAGTCAAGCGCTACTTTATGAACAAATTGATTGGAAATGGCAACGATATTGCGAACAGGGAAGGTCACTCCTCCATCATTTGAATATCTGAAAATTAAAGAATCATGACCATGACTTCCTTCTTTCGAAAATAACATTGCCAGGCTGAATGGGTTTGAGTTATTCGTCGGAAAAAGGTAGTCGCTTGCAATGGAAATATCGCATGTATATTGATCCGGAAATAGTGCAGCTTCATATTCAAATGGTTCAGCATTATATCTTGAAAGATGTGCGCCTACCATTCCCATAATAGTATCTTGAAAGGCATATCCAAGAAATATTTTTAGATTCGAGAGATTGTTTCCACAAACCAATAATTCGATCTTAGTAGCAAATGAAAAGGTTTCTCCGGTACCGCCTTCACCAAGTACCTCCCATGAAATTCCATTATTAGTGGATTTTAATAGACACAAAGAAATATCACCGAAATAAGAATCAATATACGAATATGCTGCATACAGCCATCCGTTAAAAGCTGAGCATACTTTTACATTATGCTGGTTTCTATCAGGCATATCATGAATTAATATGTCCTGTCCAAATGCGGGTGATTCCAGCGATTTAAGCGGTAAACCATTGTTGTTAAAGAAATTGTTTTGGGCTTTTAAGGGGAAAGAAGACAACAACAAAACCATTCCCAACCATAAAAAGGGTAATGAAATTTTCATAAGATACAGATAATAGAAAATAATTGATAGATTAGTAATGCAAAATAAAAATATAAATCTGAAAAAGTCAAGGGAGTCATTAAATATAAAAAAAAGTATAATTATATATAATAAGCGGCATTATGATGATTATGATAATGCCAGGTGTAAAATTGTGACGATCTTGACGAGTGACACAAAAAAAATTCCAGATTCCAGACTGGTTTTTCACTGTTTATCCTGCATGTAAATGACAACTTTTCAAATATTATAGTCATACTACTGTCCCTGATAATGATAATCGTACTTTTTAACGATATTACCTTCTTCGTCTTTTACATTTAACAGCCTACCGAAGTCATCATAATAATAATATGTTGTTATTCCCGCTTCATCTGTTTTTGATGTAATTCCGATAAATGGAAGATAAGTAAAGGTCTCAGCTCTTGAATTAGGGGGTAATCCTGACCGGAGTGTATTGTTAAATAATTTCCATTGGCTTCTTTTCGCGGGATCGGTTAAATCGTCTAATCCAGTTAAGAAACTCTGAAAATCAGGTTGAATATTATTAACGATAGTAGAAAGACTGACAGCATCTATATTTACAGCCTTAATAACCATATATTGATTATTATAACCCCAGATATAAGAATTATTTACATTATTTTCTTTATGCATTTGTGTCATCCTATCAAATTCATTATAAGAATCAATCGAAGATTCTCTTTTAAAAATAGATTGATCAAATGAAAATACACCGTTTAAAATAGTGGAAGGAATATAATTTTGTTTTGGGGTAACAAGTTTTGTATCATATAAGTCCTTCGGAAAAATAAAATTTTTATTATTAATTGATTGAATGGTATATGTCATAATTGAGCTGGAAAGTAGTAGACTATCTTCGGAAGAATGTTTAATAAAAATCATTTTTTCAATTGGAAGAATAATATGGTTTTCTTTAAACATATTTATTGCTTGAGATATGGGTTCATTTGTGATAGAAGTTGAATAATCATAAGGATATTTAATTACAGTAATATTTTTTTCACCCAGACTATTCCAAGATTCAATTTTTGAGAGTAAACAACTGTCAGAATAATAGTAATGTGTAGAGTCGATTACTTTGAGTGAATTATTATTTTGATTATGTTTAATAATGGTTTTTGAATATAGCATTGGAAATTCAGTAAGAACCTGGTAAGGAGCTATTCCGTAATTACTTCCATAAAATGGATTTGGTAAATTATAAAAAGTAAATCCAACTTTGATCCCATTAACTGATTTAAATTTAGTTTGAGCTGTGTCGCAATAGAATTTATATTTATTATATTCTTCATTAAGAATATTTCCATTGACATCTGATTCGACTTTATCCAATAACAAACCTCTTTTCCACGATCTGCTTATGGCAGGTGCAAATGGGAAAAAATCAGATGTAATATCCTGCGCGAATGAATAATGATAGTTTATTTTTCCATTTTCACCATTTTCACCAAAAAGTTCAGTAACATGTAGATACCCTACATGGCATCCATTAGCTGAAGCTAAAGAACGTAAATTTTTGGAAGTTCGAATGAAAAATCTTGCTTTTTCTATATTTGCAGAACTAGGATTAGGAATATTACTACAAAATGTACTTTGCGATTAAAAATATTCATAAACTGGATTTTGCCCAAATAGATAACCAGTTGATGTCCCATCTGCATTCCTATATAAATATCTTTTAATAAAAGATTTTTGACCATCAGAAAAATTTATTCGTTTAATACGAATACCTCCTCCATACTCAATATGATTGTAATTTAGTGTATCGTTTTGAAAGTTTAGGGATGAATATGAAACAGTACCATGAGTATCATCACATTGATTAGCAAATAATTTTGCATAGTATTTACCTGTAATTAAATTGAAAGTACCATATTGGGTTAAACTACTTGATGATGAATTTAAGTAAGCAACCTGATTAACTCCTGTGGAATCTAATATTATAAGAGAAGATTCCCTTTCATTTGGAATTCTAACATTTGTTGCATATAAATACATATTAATTTGCTGATCATGATCAAGATAAAAGGAATCTGTTTTTATTTCGATTGGGCAATATTGAAAACAATATGGTACATTATCACAGGGACGTGAAAGTCCGATTTCTTTATTTTGAGTATAATAATGAGTAACCTTATAACCATTGGCATAATGAGAATAATCTCCTGCTTCAAAATCAAAACAGATAGAACCACCGGTAGGATATTGTATTTTGTTCAATACACCATATATCATCTTTGATGTGTCAGGACTTCTGTCAGCGCCTGGTAATTCCTGATTTAAAAAGTAAACAGAAGGGATTAATCCGGGATTATTTTTCCCGTTAAAAAATCCCCAATGATCTCTTGATGAGGAAAAAGTACCAGGTAAATGATCTAAACAATAGTATGAAAATTTGTAAGGTGGTAAGGAATCAGATTGACATATCTCTTTTAGAGAATCAAGAATTATTCTGTCAGAATTTAAATGATATGAAAAAGAAAAACTTTTTAAAAGCTTGTCAGGATTTAATTGTTTGATATTAATCTTATTTAAAACACATAAATCTTGATTATCAAATGGATTAGATTGAATAAATTCTAAAATACAATTATTATATTGAATTTTGGATAATCTTTTTTGTATTGAAGTAGTTTCGTTACTGCAATATTCATAATAATAATCTTCAAAACAATGGAATTCCTCTTCTGTACTATATTTATGTTTTTTAATTTCAGCAGGTAAAGAATAATTATTTGAAAAATAATCAGTATAGTAAAATGTTATTGAATCTTTACCATTTGGAGAGATAATTTTTGATAGATACCAAGATGTATTTACATTAAAATGCCTTGGTGAACAGTCTGTTGCTTCAGATTGACTTTTTAGAGATACATCAAAAATATATTTGATCCCTTTTTCGTCAATTATTTCCCATTTATTAAAATCAACAGATGTCGAATACGAACTATAATAAATAATTTTTAAATTCTCATATGGATAAATTACAGGAGATAAAGAAAAAGGAGGATTACCGGATTTGGGTGTACAATGCATTACAAAGTTTCCATTATGAGAAGGAATATTATATGAAAAAATATCAGGTTGGGCATCTATCGTACCCTTTGAAAGATTATATAAAGTTGAAAGGTCACGGTAATTATCAAAAATATACAATTCGGTAGGAGATTCAGGTACTATATTTTTATTATAGAAATAACCACTATTTTGAGATTCGTCAGGTAATCCCATTATTGTACGATTTATTATTCCTCCTGCATTTAGTAGCCAACCCTGACCTACCCAACCGGAAATTTCATCAATTTTCACTCCGGATGCATGATACGAAAGAGTAATAGGTATATTTAAAATTCCTTGAGATACTTTCCAAAGCGGAATACTAATTTCAGGTGTACCTGTAAATAGTGAAACAGGTATGTTCAAAAATTTGTCAAATGCAGCATTTGTTGGATCTGGAGGAGTAATATCAGTTACCGGATATATAGTTGGATCCGGGTTATCTTGTGAAAAACCAATTGACTGAAAGAAAAATAGTCCTAAAAAAATTAAAATTATAGTTAGAAATAGTTGATGCTTCATAATTAAAAATTTTATAATTATCCTGATTAATTCATTAGAAACTTTTTCTTCAACAAAAATTTCGACTGTGGCTTGATATTTTCGATTTTTTGAAACAATCCATCAAAAAAGGCCCTTCGTCTATTGTTCACAGACATTACTAAAGTCGTTTTTCTGCTAAGTCTGACAAGATAACTCACTATTGCAATGCAATGGAACTTCAAGGTTGCCAGAGTCGGATCATGCTTGGAATTGATCAGTGCTATTTTGTACAGGCTCATCAAGTTATAAGCTACGCAAACCCAACGAAAAGCAGCTTCGGTGGCGCCAAAATTTTCACGACAGAAACCTTCAAGCCCATAGCTTTCTTTCAACTCCCGGATTTGCGTTTCAGCCCTGTGACGATAGAGATCCCATATCAGGCGATCAACGAGTTCCAGATCTGTTAAGAAAGCCGAATAGAGATAGGTAGAAAATTCATCGTATTCTTCAAACAGAGACTTGCCGCCGTTGTTTGGATGCTCGCTTTTACTCTTTCTTACAACCACTATTCTGCGGGCATGATCCCAGCCCTTTAACTTACACTCAATTGAGCATATGTCGATACCATCGGAATACGGAATCCAGTTGTCAGCCTCGAAGATTTCCTGGACCAAGTTTGCATACATTTTTGCCGCAACGATGTACTTCAGTTTGTTTCCTTCTAGAATACCCAAGGTTGTTTCACTAAAGAAACCACTATCAGCTCTTACTAAGCCTATGCTTGACTTATCAAGCGTTTTCAGTAACACCGCAATAAAATCCTTGATGTTTGTACTGCAAACACTGTCGCCTGTGCGCATCCAGGACTGTATCACCATTCTGGCTTCGGCTGCAAAAGCAATCAAAGGATGATGAGAACCACGACCCGGCTTTCTGGGATTATAACCGACCTCAACGCCGTCTTGATTGCCGTATCGGGTAATGACGATAGAATCAATATCAACCGTATGATGTTTTACCTTGAGCTTGGTAAACCACCAGCGATTAAGTTCAATGAAAAGCTCATCATTTAAATCAACGTCAAACTTCTTAAAAAACCGGCTGAACGTGCTTTCACTTGCCATGCCTTTCGACCAACCGAACATCTCGCTTACAACTTTATCATGTCTGAGCAGTCCCGCATGGGCCAGCCTGCGAGCACCAAGGATAACGCTAACTAAAAAGCCTTCAATGATATCAACAGGATCATATCCCCTGTTAGAGCCTGGTTGAGGCAAGGGTAGTGAAGAGATCACATCCTGGAGACCACTGTTCTGATAAAAGTTCGTAACAGTTGTGAGACCTCCAAATGGTGTGATCGGACGATCGGTATACCTGATGTCAAAATCTGCATCCATCGGGGGTTAGTTGAAATTAGGTGTGAAGGTAGCAAAATCAGGCATTTGATAAATACTTTGTACTTTTAATGAATTGATCAGGTTTATAGATTAGTAATTCAAAATAAAAATATAAATTTGAAAAAGTAAAGGGAATTATTAAGTATAAAAAATAGTATAATTATATATAATAAGTAACATTATCTTGATTATGATAATGCCAGGTGTAAAATCGTGACGATCGTGACGATCGTGATGCGTGACACATGAAAAAGTTTCAGATTTCAGATTCCAGGTTTCAGGTTCCAGGTTCGCGGATTTTGCTAACTTCGCGGATTGAATGGAAATGACATTTAATAAGCTCATCATCAACTACTATGGAGTACAATTTTTCTGAGATCGAAAAAAAATGGCAGAAATACTGGCTGGAAAACAAAACTTTTCACGTAACTGAAGATACATGCCGGCCTAAGTTTTACGTTCTGGATATGTTTCCGTATCCTTCCGGTGCCGGACTTCATGTCGGACATCCGCTGGGGTATATTGCTTCCGATATTTACGCACGTTTCAAACGTCTGACCGGATTCAATGTCCTTCATCCGATGGGATACGATGCCTTCGGCCTCCCGGCTGAACAATATGCCATTCAGACGGGTACTCACCCGGCTGTTACAACGGAAAAGAATATTGCACGTTACCGCGAGCAAATGGATAAGATCGGATTTTCCTTTGATTGGGACCGCCAGGTAAAAACATGTGATCCGGCTTATTATAAGTGGACACAATGGACATTTATTCAGCTTTTTAAACATTATTATAACCGGGAAACGCAAAAAGCCGAACCGGTTGAGAAACTGGTTCAAATCTTTGAGAAATCCGGTAATGCCGGAGTGATTGCTTCCTTTACAACCGATTGGTTTAAGGCTCTTCGCACAAAAGATCCTTCTTTTGGTGAAAACTGGAACGGCGTTTTCACTGCTTCTGAATGGAATTCCTTTACCGAAAAGCAACAACAGGGTATCCTGATGAACTACCGGATGGCATATCTTTCGGAAGCCATTGTGAACTGGTGCCCTGAGCTGGGAACAGTCCTGGCTAACGATGAAGTAAGCAACGGATTTTCCATCCGCGGAGGGTATCCCGTGGAACGGAAGATGATGCGTCAGTGGTTCCTTCGTATCTCAGCATATGCCCAACGTTTGCTCGATGGACTGGAAAAAGTCGACTGGCCGGAATCCGTGAAAGAGATCCAACGCAACTGGATCGGTAGATCGGAAGGTGCTGAAATTGCTTTCCCGATCAAAGATACTTCCTGGAAACTGGATATTTTTACTACCCGTCCGGATACCATTTTCGGATCTACTTTTATGGTAATTGCTCCGGAACATGAACTGGCAGAATCGATTGCCTCACCCGAATGCAAAAAATCAGTTACGGAATATATAAGCTGGGCCAAAAACCGTTCGGAAAGAGAACGAATGGCCGAGGTGAAAAAAGTTTCCGGCGTTTTTACCGGAGCCTATTGTATAAATCCGTTGAATGGTAAGGAAATTCCGATATGGATTGCTGATTATGTCCTGGCCGGTTACGGTACCGGTGCAATTATGGCCGTTCCTGCACACGACAGCCGGGATTATGATTTCGCAAAACATTTCAGGTTGCCGGTCATAGAAGTTGTAGCCGGAGGCAATATTGAAGAAGCATCCTTTGATGCCAAAGACGGGATCATAGTCAATTCCGGCTTTATTGACGGAATGACTGTAAAAGATGCCATCCATGCTGTTATCGGACGGATTGAAGAGATGGGAATTGGGAAAGGGACAATCAATTACCGTATCCGGGATGCCATATTCAGCCGCCAGCGTTACTGGGGTGAACCGTTTCCCGTATATTTCCGTGATGAGATTCCTTGCGTACTCGATGAGAAAGAGCTTCCACTACTGCTTCCGGAAGTAGATGCATATTTACCTACCGAGACCGGCGATCCTCCTCTGGCCCGGGCGAAAAACTGGAAAACTCCGGAAGGTTATCCTTTGGAAACAAGTACTATGCCTGGCTTTGCAGGTTCCAGCGGATATTATTTCAGGTACATGGATCCTCACAACGATCATGCATATTTCTCCAGAGAAGCCAATGAATACTGGAGAAGTGTGGATCTTTACATCGGAGGAGCCGAACATGCAACCGGACACCTGATCTATTCCCGTTTCTGGAATAAATTTCTGTTTGATACCGGTTATGCCTGTGAAGATGAGCCTTTCAGGAAAATGATCAATCAAGGCATGATCCAGGGCCGTTCTTCGATTGCATACAGGATCAAAGGAACTAATCAGTTTGTTTCCCTGAATCTGAAAGATCAATACGAGACCAGCGATATGCATGTCGATATCAGCCTGGTTTCAAACGATATGCTGGATACGGAAGCATTCCGTAAATGGCGCCCCGATCTGGCAGATGCTGAATTTATCCTGGAAGATGGGAAATACCTTTGCGGAGCTGAAATCGAAAAGATGTCGAAATCTCTTTACAATGTTGTGAATCCTGATGATCTGGTCGAAAAATATGGCGCCGATACACTCCGGATGTATGAAATGTTCCTGGGACCGGTGGAACAATCGAAACCCTGGGATACTCATGGCGTTGAAGGAGTTTACCGTTTCATCCGCAAATTCTGGAGACTCTATCATGACCGGGATAATAATTTTCATATCACGGATGAAGAACCTTCACCGGTGGAAATGAAAGTGCTGCATCGCACTATAAAAAAGATCCGGGAAGATATCGAACGGTTCTCGTTCAATACTGCCGTAAGTACGTTCATGATCTGTACCAACGAACTTTCCGACCTGAAATGCGACAAGAGGGCTATACTGGAACCGTTGCTGATCCTGATTTCTCCGTATGCTCCTCATCTGGCAGAAGAGCTCTGGCAGGCTCTCGGCCATAATGAAAGTATTTCTAAAGCCATATTCCCGGAATGTCATGAAGATCTTCTTGTTGAAAATACTTTTACATATCCGGTATCGTTTAACGGTAAGATGCGTTTTCAACTGACTCTTCCGCTGGATATGAATCAGTCCGGCATAGAAGTTGCAGTAAAGGAAGCTAAAGAATCGCAAAAATGGCTGGAAGGGAAATCAATTCGAAAAATCATTTTTGTTCCCAAAAAGATCATCAACGTAGTGGTAGGGTAAAAACCTGGCTTTTATTTTGCTTTTCAGGCGTTTTCTTATTTAGTACCTTGCCTGATGTTCGTTCCCAGGGATTGGTGCCTGTGGTGAACAGAGCTTTTGTACGTGGAGAAAAATTCACATTCCGGGCTTATTATGATTCATTTCTGACAGGAAAAGTAACTGCCGGGGTAGCTACTCTCGAAGTGAAAAACGATGTTAAAACGGTGGAAGGCCGAAATTGCTATCATGTAGTCGGAGAGGGGAAATCCAAAGGTGCTTTCAATATGTTCTATAAAGTCAACGATCGGTTTGAGACCTTCATTGACGAAGAGTATATGGTTCCCTGGCGATTTATCCGGCATACTCACGAAGGAAGCTATGCCAAGGAAGATGAAGTCAGATTTAACCAGTATACCCGGAATGCTTCCAGCCGGAAGGCCAATAAGAAAGTACCGGCCAGAGTGCAGGATATTATTTCCATCTTCTATTACACGAGAACGCTGGATTTTTCGAATCTCAAACCGGGTGAACAATTCCCTGTATCGTTTTTCCTGGATGATTCCGTATATGTTTCCCGGATCTGCTATGTCGGCCGGGAGGATATTGAAACTTCCCTGGGACGTTTCCGTTGCCTGCGGTTTAAGCCGATGGTTGCAACCGGGAAGGTTTTCAGCCAGCCATATCCCATGGATATATGGGTATCCGATGATACTAACCGGATCCCGGTACTTGCAAAATCCGGGGTCATTGTCGGATCCGTCAAACTCGAACTGACAAATTTTCAGGGTCTTGCTCATAAACCGGATGCACGCCTGGGGACAGTAATTTCTACCAGCGTAAACAAATAATTTTATCGGTTACAAGACCACTTTCCCGGAATCTGAATAAGTCTCTGTTTGTGTTGCATATGGAGAGATATCCTTTTATTTTTGCATTACTAACAGGATAAAACCCAAAAAATCCTATGAAGACAAGAATTTTATTTATTCTTGCCCTGGTTACCGGACTGGCATTGTCCGGGAACGGGCAATCCCTTAAACCATCCGTTTCATCTTATGACCGTGACTGGAAAAAGGTAGATTCCTTATCGGACCTGGGATTGCCAAAATCAGCACTGGCAATTACAAACCGGATATATTCACAGGCTAAAAAAGAGAATAATGAACCGCAAATGATTCGCGGGATCATTTACCGGTTAAAGCTGACCCGTGAATACGGTGAAAATATGCCGGTAAATATCCTTTATGACCTTAAAAAAGAAATAATCACTACTCAGGGGGCGGCAAAGCAAATTCTCACTTCCATACTTGCAGAAGGATACTGGAGGTACTACCAGTCGAACCGCTATCGCCTGCAGCAACGCTCGCAGATTTTAAATAATTCAACGGACAGCATTCAGAACTGGGATCTGACTACCCTGACGGGTCAGATCATTAAAAATTACCAATTGTCACTCGCCAATCCGGAGAAGCTGAAAAGCATCAGCCTGGCGGGATATAAAGCCATCCTTGAACAACCGGAAGTAAAGTACCGGCCAACGCTTTATGATTTCCTGACCTGGAGAGCCCTGGATTATTATCAGTCGGACGAAGGAATAAAGTTCATGCCGGCCAATGCTTTCCGGATCAATGATCCTGAATTTTTTTCTCCTGTGGAATCCTTTCTGCGCCTTCCACTGTATGAGCGATTGGTAAAATATCCATCTGACTCCATGACATTGGCATATCATGCCATTTGCCTTTTCCAGAACCTTGAAAGATTCCATGATAATGATAAAGATCCCGGAATACTGATCGATAATGAGATTTGCCGACTGAAATATGTATATGATCATTTCGGCAAAGCGGATCCGGCATCCAGGGATTCCCTATATATTGACGCACTTGAACAGCTTGCAAAAAGGCATGAAAATATCCCGGAGGGAATGGATATTTATTTTAGCCTGGCAAATTTTTTAAATGACCGGGGACAATCATACAAGCCGCTGGATTCAGACCTCTACAAATGGGATCTTCGCCAGGCATACGGGATCTGCCAGAATGCTATTGAAAAATTTCCTGAGAGCGAAGGGGCAATGAATTGTGAGATATTAAAAAACAATATATTAATGCCTTTTCTAAGGGTTAATATAGAAAAGGCAGTTCTTCCGGGAGCACCTTCTCTGGCATCCCTTGATTTCAGAAACATTTCTGCAGCCCACTTTCGTTGGATTGCAACCGATCCTGAAAAAATTCAGGAAAAGATCAATACTCTGAACAGGGAAGATTTTCTGAAGTATATTTCAACTCTTGAAGTAACATCTGCAGGATCGGTCAGCTTGCCTTCCTCCGGTGATTACCAGATGCACACAATTGAAGTCCCCATGCCTGCAGTCCCTTCGGGTTATTATCTTCTTGCTTTTTCATCCGATTCTTCTTTTCAGAATGTCAAAACCCCCCTGGCGTATTGCCTTGTTTTTTCTACACGGATCAGTGAGATCAGCTACAGGGGAGATGACGGCTCAATGGAATATTATGTAATTGACCGGGATTCCGGGATTCCTATGGGAAAAGTAAAAGCTGAGATCTATGCAAAGTTTTACAATTCCGGGTTGCGGAAAAATGAAACCCGGAAGATCGGAGAGTATTTCACCGATGAAAACGGCTATTTCCGGGTGCTTCACTCTTCGCTTTCCGAAAATAACCCGAATTATTACATCAAGTTCAGTAATGACAAGGATTATTTCATAACCGGAAATTTTTCCAGCTATTATTTCCCGCAGGATAAACATAATCCTGTAATGCAGACCTGGTTTTTTACAGACCGGTCGATTTACCGTCCGGGACAGGTTGTTTATTTTAAGGGTATAATGCTGGAGAAGAACGGTGATGAATATTCCATAAAGGAAGGAGTAAGAACGACTGTTATTTTCAAGGATGTCAACGGGCAAAAAATAGCCGATAAAGAATATGTTACCAATAAGTATGGGTCATTTAACGGTTTCTTTACAGCTCCAACCGGAGTTCTTACAGGGCAGATGACCCTGACGAACGGCTCAGGAACCGCTGACTTCTCGGTTGAAGAATACAAGCGGCCGACATATGAAGTGATCCTTGATTCGCCAGAGGGGAATTACCGGTTGGGAGATACAGTCAAAGTAACAGGAAAAGCCGTCGCATATGCAGGCTTCCCAATTGACGGAGCCCAGGTTAAATTTCACATAACAAGAAGTGTCCGTTTCCCATTCTGGTGCCGGTGGTGGAGCCCGTTTCCTGTTGCTTCCGAAACAGAAATCACGGAAGGGATCGTAAAGACAATGCCTGACGGATCGTTTAAAATCAGCTTCCAGGCGATTCCTGATTTTTCCGTAGCTAAAAAAGAGAATCCGGTATTTGCTTACAATATCACTGCGGAAGTAACCGATCAAAACGGAGAAACCCGCACCAACAGTAAAGTTGCAATGGCTGGATACTCCTCTCTACTGATTGGGATCAATATTCCGGATAAGCTGAATGCGGATAAGGATACCTCTTTCATCCTGTCCACATCCAATCTGGCGGGGAAAAAGACTCCGGCAGTAGTTAACATTGTTTTGCAAAGGCTGCAGCAGCCGGAAAGGATCTATCACGACCGGTTATGGATAAGGCCCGATCTTTCCGTGATGAGCCGTGAAGATTTTTATGAAAAATTTCCACATGATATTTATAACAATGACAACGATCCTTCAACATGGCCTGTTAGTGAAAATATTTTCGAAAAATCAGTGAATACAGCTTCAGATACGGTACTTCCCTTTCATTTCTTACCCGGGATGAAAAAAGGGACATACCTTCTTACGCTGACCAGCAAGGATCCATTTGGCCAAAAGGTGGAAAGAAAGGCCTATTTTACTCTCTTTTCCATTTCTTCCAAAGAGATGCCCGGAAATCTTCTGAGTTGGTTTGTTCCGTTGAAAACCAAGGGGGAACCCGGTGAAAAAGCCCGTTTCCTGGTTGGTTCTGCTGAAACGGATGTTCATGTGATCTGTGAGATACGGTTTCGGGATACTGTGGTTTCAAGAGAATGGCTCAGGCTGAATAACAGCCAGACTCTTCTTGAAATACCGGTTCAGGAGAACTACCGGGGGAATTTTGCAGTGAATTTTGTTTTTGTAAGGCATGGCCGGGCATTTCAGAACCATTCGGTTGTAGATGTTCCTTATACCAATAAAAAGCTGGATATTGCTTTCCAGACTTTCCGTAATAAATTATATCCGGGTCAGGACGAAGAGTGGAAGATCAGGATCGCCAATGCTTCAGGGAAAGGTGTAAATGCCGAGATGCTGGCTTCCATGTACGATGCTTCTCTGGATGCTTTTATGACAAACCGCTGGAATTTCTCTCTGTTCCGGACATATCTTTATTATTCTTTATGGGAAACCGGAGATGGTTTCCATCAGTCTACCGGAATGTATTATCCTCTGGTTTCAGGGCCGGAATATATAGTTCATTCCTACGAACAAATGAATTATTTCGGGCTGGGGCTCTTCAGCGGTTACAGAAATTACCTTAGCAGATTGGGTGTCAGCGACCGTGGAATGTCGTCAAAGATGGCTTTACAGCCTTCTTCAGCCGGTAAGGGGATGGAAGAAATTGTGGAGACAAAGCTTAGCAATGTGAACGAAATTTCCGGAAATAAAGAATCCGGGCAGGGGACAGGGGAAATGACAAGTCAGCCGTTGAAATTACGGAAGGATTTTCGTGAAACCGCCTTTTTTTATCCTTCGCTGGTAACCGATTCCACCGGAAGTTTATCGTTATCTTTCAAAGTTCCTGAATCCCTGACCCGTTGGAAAATGATGGGATTGGCCACCACTCCGGGACTGGAATACGGATATGTGGAAAAAGAGCTGGTGACGCAGAAAGAGTTGATGGTATTACCGAATGCACCCCGGTTCGTAAGACAGGGAGATACCTTGATTTTCAGTGCCAAAGTAATGAATATGAGTGATCGTGCTCTTGCCGGTAATGTGACGCTGGAATGGATTGACGCTATTACTCAGAAACCAGTTGACCTAATCCATCGAGGTTTCCCGGAACCGATGCCGGAAACCGGTTGGGCTTTCACACTGCCGGTTGGACAATCCGCTGCTTTTCGGTGGAAAGTTATTATTCCGGTAGATCCTTCCCTTAATCTGGTTACATACCGGATCATAGCAAGATCAGGAAATTTCAGTGATGGGGAGGAAAAAGCCATTCCTGTTCTGACAAACCGGATGCTGGTCACGGAAACCCTGCCACTTCCGGTAAAAGGGTCGGGCAAATTCAATTTCCGCATGGACAAACTGGCTAAATCGGCCTGGGGAGAAACCATCAGGAATTACCGGCTGACACTTGAGTTTGCTTCCAATCCTGCCTGGTATGCCATTCAGGCGTTGCCTTCCATGGAATATCCGCAGTATCCCAGCGCCGATAATATTTTTCGTTCTTATTATGCCAATTCAATTGCTTCTTATATCGCTCAATCCGATCCAAAAATTCAGCAGGTGTTTGAAAGCTGGAAAAATCTGACTCCCGATGCCCTGCTGTCGAATCTTGAAAAGAACCAGGACCTGAAATC
>JAUZOW010000120.1 GCA_030706225.1 Bacteroidota bacterium
GAACGTTCAAAGATCTTGGCATAATAGGTTGCAAAACTCTCGGTAAGCCAGACATCTTTATTGACTAACTGAGTGATGGCATTCCCGAACCATTGATGCGCCATTTCATGTGCATTGGTATTGATATAATTCCTTTGCCAGAAAGCGCCCCGGTCGATGAGCATATAATCTCCGAAAATTGTGGAAGTTGTCGTTTCCATAGCACCGTACATGTAATCGATGACAGGTGCCTGACGGTAAACCTGATAAGGATAGCAGACCCCGATTTCCTTCTCATAGAAATCCATCATAGCTTCCGTATAAGCATAAGTGGTTTTCACCTTGTTTTCCTGTCCGCGATAATACCAGAATTCCAAAGGAACCCCACCGGCAGAGCAGGATGTTTTAAAATCGTAAGGGCCGATCACGACTGCCGTTGAGAAAAAGGGATGATCTTTGGTCATCCGGTAATTCCAGGTCCGGGTTCCATTATGATTATCTTTTATTCCGACTCTTTCTCCATTTGCAAAAATGCTGAATGAGGAATCAAATGTATAATACATATCCATCGTGATCCTGCTGTCCATATAAGGAAGCCATCCGTGAGGACGGTGAGCCCAGATCTCCTTTGTTTTCCCTTCTTCCCAGGGTTTCCATCCCACAAAATAGATCATTCCTGACTGCGGACAAGCATCATAATCCAGGATGAGATGATATTCCTTGCTTTTTTCAGGTTTTACCGACCTGAGATCAATAATGAGATTACTTCCGCTCATTTTAAAATCAACCTTCTTTTTATCCACGAAAGCAGAGTTGACTTTAAAATCCGGAGCATAAAAAACCATTGAATCAGCCTGATACTGAATAGGAACAAAAGTAAAATCCGTCCTCGCTATAACTTTATTCTCAGCCGGGACAAAACGAACTTCTGCTTTCAAGTGCTTTAAGGCAACTATCAGTTCCGGAGGATTGGAAGCCGGGTCCACAAGATAAGTTACGGTTTTGTCCTGTGCAGATGAGCAAACGGAGAGGAACAGTCCGATACATGTGGCAAACCATTGCCACGAAATCTTATTTTTCATAGGGAAGTAAAAATAATGTGAACATGTAATCTGTTCCGGTTTTGACTTTAGCCGGTTTTTTTATTAAGTTTGTCTTTCCTAATCTGCTATTTGAGTATTTACATCTGTGCCAAAAACCAAAAGTAACAAAAAATCCAATGTCGTTTCCATATCCCGGATGGGAAGGGAAGCAAGGGATCTCCGTTCTGTCATTGATGGCCAGGAGAGAGAAAGACAGCGGCTTTCCCGGGAGTTACATGATGGCGTCGGCCAATCGCTTATCGTCATTAAACTGAAGCTGGATGGGCTGGCTTATATGGAAGAAAATCAGATTCGGGAAAAGCTCCCCCAGATCCAGGTGCAGGTCGACCAGATCATTGACGAGCTCAGGAGGATTTCGACCGATCTTATGCCTGCCGTACTGGATGAATTCGGGATCATCATCGCCTTGAGGAATCTTTGTGTTGATATTGAAAAAAATGCTCATATCAGGGTTCATTTTGAATTCAGGGGGGATATGAATGATCTGAATAAAAAGGTTATGACTTATCTGTTCCGGATTGTGCAGGAAGCGCTTAATAATGTAGTCAAACATGCCGGAGCGACAAATGTTGACGTAAGGCTCCTCCGGGAGAAAGACATCATCCATCTTTCCGTCATTGACGACGGAAAGGGATTTAACATCAACAGAGCTTATCCCGAAACAGGTCACGGACTTCAGAATATTAAGGAACGGGTCAAGCTGATGAACGGAAAATTTGAGATCATTTCAGCATTAAACAAAGGGACTTCCATATTGATTGAGGCTCCGGTATTTTAATAGAGGCATATGATCCGGGTATTTTTAGTAGATGACCATGAATTGGTTCGCGACGGGCTCAAAGCTCTTCTGACCGGAATCCCTGATATTCAGATCACCGGGGAAGCATCCAGCGGTCAGGAATTGTTCAGTAAGATCATTACAGAACAGCCTGATATTCTTGTGCTCGACATTTCCCTCCCCGACATGTCGGGGATTGAGATAACCCGTAGGATTACCAAAGAATATCCGGTAATTAAAGTTCTGATCCTTTCCATGTACACCCATGAAGATTTTGTTCTTAACGCTATAAAAGCCGGAGCCAAAGGATATCTTCCGAAAAACACTTCCCGCAATGAGCTGGTGGAAGCGATTTACACCCTTGACCGGAATGAAGAATTTTTTGGACAGACTATTTCCAGAGTTCTGGTTAAAAGTTATGTCCGCCAGACCAAAGACAAGCAATCGCTACCTGAAAAAACAGCTCTTCAGCTTTCCGATCGTGAAACCGGAATCCTCCGGATGTCAGTGGAAGGTTATTCCAACAAAGAGATATGTAATAAGCTGAATATCAGCATAAGAACCGTTGAAACCCATAAAAATCACATCATGAAAAAACTGGGTTTGAAATCCACAGTAGAGCTTGTCCGGTTCGCTATTAAAAATGGAATGATAGAAATTTGAATTTTCAAGGTATTTTTGTACCCAAATTCAGGAGCATCATGAAAAAATCTTTTGCTTTTATTCTTTTCCTCCTTCTGTTTCTTTCCCTACCGGTCCTTGCACAGGAAAAGAAATTCAACCGGGTTGTTTTTGATGAAAAAGCAAACATCAATATTCTCCTGGGTTATTGTACCCGTGACAGTTTGGAAAGAGGGTTGTTTTCTTCCTATTTCCATCCGGAATATGACAATTATGCCGAAGATCCTGTATGTGATGCTGCATTACAGAAGGAACTTTCCGGGGATATTACGATTACGCTTGTTATGGGCACCTGGTGCAGCGACAGTCGTGAACAGGTACCTCGGTTTTACAGGATCCTTGACAATGCCGGGTTTTCATCGGATAAAGTGACCCTGATCTGTGTGAATAAAGAAAAAAAAGGCGGGGATGTTTCCCTGGAAGAATTGAATATTGAAAAAGTCCCGACATTTATCATCTACCGAAAAGGAAATGAAGCGGGCAGGATTGTGGAAACTCCGGCCGAATCATTAGAAAAAGATCTTATTCTTATTTTGGGAAAATAATCATGATTAAAGTTTACAACCATATTACCGAGCTTCAATCCCGGTTGCAAAAAGAAAGGGTAAAAAAACATACCATTGGGTTTGTTCCCACGATGGGTGCCCTCCATGAAGGTCATCTCTCACTGATCCGTAAATCATTGTCTGAAACCGATTTAACTGTTTGCAGTATTTTTGTCAATCCGCTTCAGTTCAACAATCCAAGAGACCTGGAAACCTATCCAAGAAAGCCTGAGCAGGATATCAGTGTTCTGGAATCGGCCGGTTGCCAAATCGTATTTCTGCCTGAAGTCAAAGAAATGTACCCTGAAAAAGAGCCACAGAAACTGAATATCGACCTGGGTCATCTTGATAAGGTTCTGGAAGGCAAATACAGACCGGGACATTTTCTGGGTGTAGCGACAGTAATCAAACGGTTCTTTGACATTGTTCAGCCCGATAAAGCATTTTTCGGGAAAAAAGATTACCAGCAGCTACTGGTCATACATCGTCTGGTTGAACAAGTGAAAATACCTACTGAGATCGTCCCCTGTCCTATCATCCGTGAAGCTGACGGACTGGCCATGAGTTCACGAAACCTCCGTCTCACCATCGGGGAAAGAACGATAGCGCCGTTTATCAGCCAAATATTAAATAAGATGAAAGAAAAGGGAACCAGTCTGCCGGTCAGAGAACTTAAAAACTGGGCTATCAAAAAGATTACCGATAACCCTGCATTCCATGTCGAATACCTGGAAATTGTAGATAAAGATACGCTATATCCACTTGAAAACTGGAAAAGCAAATCGAAAGCCATGGTTTGTACTGCCGTTTACCTGGGAGATGTACGGTTGATCGACAATATGGAACTTTTTTCTTAATTTTGCGGCATGATGCAGATTGAAATACTTAAATCAAAGATTCACAGGGCTACAGTCACCCAGGCTGACATAAATTACATTGGCAGCATCACTATTGATGAAACGCTGATGCAGGCAGCCAATCTGGTTGAATTTGAAAAAGTTCATGTTTTAAATATCAATAACGGAGAACGTATTGAAACTTACGTGATCAAAGGAGAAAAAGATAGTGGCATAATTTGTATGAACGGTGCAGCCGCCCGTAAATTTCTGAAAGGCGACATCGTCATTATTGCCTCTTATGCCTCAATGGATTTCAATGACGCAAAAAATTTCAAGCCTTCGCTCGTTTTTCCTGATAATCACAACCGGATAGCAAAGTGATAATACTTTAGCCAATGGCATTTTTCAATCCCAAACCCTCTTCTCTCAGGAGTAAATTATTTACTTTTCTGAAGTTTACTATTTTCCTTGGACTTGGAATTGTAATTATCTGGCTATCCTTACGCAATCTCACTTCCGTTGAGAAACATCAGATCATTCTTTCATTCCGGACAGCCAATTACAACTGGGTGATCCTGGCTATTATCCTGGGAATCTGCAGCCATATTGTCCGGTCTCTTCGCTGGATGCTGTTATTTGACACCATGGGCTACCACCCAACCCTTAAGAACACCTTCTATGCGGTTATGGTAGGGTACTTTGCCAATCTTGCTTTCCCCCGATTGGGAGAAGTGACCCGCTGCGGCGTTTTAGCCCAATATGAAAAGATCCCGTTCAATAAATCTTTCGGATCCGTTATTTCAGAACGGGCTCTTGATATGCTCCTTTTCTTCCTCTTGTTCTTCCTGATGATCCTTACCCAAATCGGGACCATTCAAAGCTATATGGACAAAAATGTCTATCCAAAGGTCACGGGAAAATTCATCGATCCGGCATTCTGGAGAAAAGTCATCTGGTTACTTGTGATCAGTGTTGTCGTAATCGCTCTGGTTCTGTATTTCTTTCGTAAAAAGCTCAGTAATACAAGAATTTATCAAAAAATAAAAAGTATATTGATCGGATTTCTTGATGGACTTAAGTCCCTGATCCAGGTTCGTAAACCTGTCCTTTTTATTTTTTACTCGATTCTTATCTGGGTCCTTTACTTCTTTATGCTCTATATTTGTTTTTTCTGCTTCCCGGCCACATCTCAACTCAGCATGGGAGCAGGACTTTCCGCATTGGTATTGGGAAGTATCGGGATCATGATCACTCCGGGAGGGATAGGACTTTATCCTGCAATTGTACAGGAAACACTTCTGCTTTATGGAGTTACAAATACGACCGGACTGGCACTCGGTTGGATTGCCTGGACAGCCCAAACTTTTATGATCATTGCGGTAGGCGGAATTTCATTACTTTTACTCTCTTTTAATAAAAACAAGTATGGAATTTCTGGAGATCATTAAAGGTAAAATATTACCCTGGAATCTGATCGATAAAAGGGTCGCCATGTGGCGTTTCCTTGATAAAAAAATAGTTTTCACCAATGGATGTTTCGATATTCTGCATCTCGGACATATCGAATATCTGGCAAAAGCCAGATCTATGGGGAATCTTCTGATAATCGGGCTTAATTCCGATGCTTCCATCCATAAGATCAAGGGGCCCGACCGCCCGGTCAACGACGAGAATTCCCGTGCCATGGTACTGGCTTCTCTTTCGTTTGTTGATGCAGTGATTCTGTTCGATGAAGAAACACCGGCCGAGTTAATCCGCCGGATCAATCCGGATATCCTTGTCAAAGGAAACGATTACCGGGCTGACCAGATTGCCGGACATGATATTGTGGAAGCCCATGGAGGTAAAGTCGTCACGATCGAACTGACTCCAGGTTACAGCACAACCGGAATCATTTCCCGCATCAATCACCCGGAAAAACACTGATAAGCATTCTGTATGGCTAAGGCAAAGACTATGTTTTTTTGCCAGAATTGCGGAGCACAATCCTCCAAATGGCTTGGCAGATGTCCTTCCTGCGGGGAATGGAATACGTATGTGGAAGAGGTAATCCAGCGGGAAGACCATAATCATTTGCACAGGTCGTCATTCGTAAAGGATACTCCCCGTAAACCCCATGCCATTACTGACATTGCCATCGACCGGGAGCAGAGAGCAGATCTTCACAATGCAGAACTGAACCGGGTTCTTGGAGGCGGTCTTGTACCGGGATCGCTGATCCTTATCGGAGGAGAACCGGGTATCGGGAAATCCACCCTGATGCTCCAGGTTGCACTGACCTGCACCGACAAGAAAATACTGTATATTACCGGTGAAGAAAGCGAGCAGCAAACACGGATGCGTGCCGACCGGGTTGGAATTAATAATGATCAATGCTTCATCCTTACGGAAACTTCCGTTCAGATGATCATGGAGCACCTGGATGCCATGAATCCTGATATTGTGATCATTGATTCGATTCAAACCCTTTACACGGATACTATTGATTCATCCGCAGGAAGCATTTCCCAGATCCGGGAATGTGCCGCTGAATTTCAGCGTTATTCGAAGCTTTCACAAACACCAGTATTCCTGATTGGACATATTACCAAAGATGGCACCCTGGCCGGCCCAAAGATCCTGGAGCATATGGTCGATACCGTCCTGAACTTCGAAGGCGACCGGAATTATGGTTACCGGATCCTCCGGTCGGTTAAGAACCGGTTCGGATCCACTTCCGAACTTGGTATTTATGAAATGACCGATAAAGGCTTGCGGGAAGTATCGAACCCTTCAGAGATCCTGATTTCCCAGAGAGATGAGGCAGTCAGCGGAATCGCCATTGCGGCTACCGTGGAAGGCCTTCGCCCTATGCTGATTGAAACCCAGGCTCTGGTAAGTTCTGCAGCTTATGGAACGCCCCAGCGGTCATCCACCGGTTTTGACAACCGACGGTTGAATATGTTGCTGGCTGTACTGGAAAAACGTTGCGGATTCCGGTTAGGTGTCAAAGACATCTTCCTGAATATTGCCGGCGGACTTAAAGTAGATGATCCTGCCATCGACCTGGCAGTTGTGGCTTCTATCCTTTCTTCCAATGAAGACATCCCCATCAGCACGAAAACATGTTTTGCCGGTGAAGTCGGACTTTCAGGAGAAATCAGGGCAATCAGCCGCGTGGAGCAGAGAATTCTTGAAGCGGAAAAACTGGGATTTGAACGGATTTATATTTCGCAATACAATCAGAAAGGAATCGATTCAAAAAAGTTTGACATCGAAATCCTTCCCCTGAAAAAAATGTACGATCTTTTTACTTCCCTTTTCAGATAATAAGTATGAAACACCGAACACTCACCAACCCGGAAGAAATCCGGGGAATAATAGGGAAATGCCAGGTTTGCCAGGTAGGTATGTCTGATGAAAACGGAAATCCTTATACCCTTCCCATGAATTTTGCCTTTACCGGCGATAATGATACTGTTTGGCTTCATTCTTCACGTAACGGAAAGAAGATGGATATCCTTAAAAAGAATCCAAAAGTATGCATCAGTTTCAGCACGGATTATACCCTTCGCTTCCAGAATGAGAACATAGCCTGCAGTTACAGTATGAAATACCGCAGTGTTTTAATTTTTGGTAAAGTGGAATTCATTGAAGATCCCGCAGAAAAGGCAGATGTCCTGAACCGGATAATGACACATTACGTAAAACGTACCTTCCGGTTTGCTCCTCCTGCCCTCCGCGAAGTATGTTGCTGGAAAGTGAAAGCCGAAAAAATTGAAGCCAGGGATTACGGATATTGATATCCTCTGCCCCAAGCAAATCAATTCATTTTTTTCTTTTTCAGATCGCTCATATAAGCGACAAATACCTTTGTCACCTTATCATATCTTTCAAGAATGAATTTGATTGCTTTTGCACTTTCATTTTGTTGGCAAAGCGTAATAAATTCGTCGAAGGTAGCTGTAGGGATCTTTCCTTGCTGGATATCCTTTATAACTCCTTGAAGAATCGGAATGTTCCGGTTAAACAGCTGACGTGCCAGACTA
>JAUZOW010000121.1 GCA_030706225.1 Bacteroidota bacterium
ATAAGCTATATCGGGCGGAACTATGAAGGTGACAGTATTCTTTCTTTTACCCGGTCATACTCGCACGACAGCACTTATTCAAAAATCGTTAGAAAAAAGCTGGATTCATTAATGACCAGTGAAAATGAAATGAATCCTTTACCTTCTCATCCTTCTCGCAAACCTGCTGCCAGACCCCGGCGCCCCCGGATGATGCGATACACATATTCACTGGACCCGATGACCGGCAATCTTAAAATCGATTCATTCGTTATTGAAAGAAGACGAAATCCGTTTCCGGAACCTGATGAATTTTCATTCCCCGACTTTGATAATAACTTTCAATTCCTTAATGTCGATTCCATCTTGCGTGACAATTTTGCCATGGAAATGATGCCCGGATTGAATAACTTTCCTTTCAACCGTCCCAAGCAACAACCTCCTGATGATGTCCGCCGGCTGGTGGATAAAGCCCGGAAATTGCAAAATGTCATTAAAAAGCTCACCTTCGAGATCGAAAGCCATCCGAAACCATTGCAACAGCGTATTAATAAAAAAGGGTTGGAAAATGCCCTGAAAAAAACGCTCAATGACAATGGCGTAGAAATGCCCTTTGAATATGCAGTATATTCACCTTACAACAATCTCAGGCCTCTTCCGATCCAGTCATCCGGGTTCAGAAAGGATTATCTTTCTACTATCCACCGGGTATCCCTTTTCCCAAATGATCTGTTTCAGAAACAGGATTACCTGTTGCTCTTCTTCCCAAATCAACAGATGAATCTGCTGAAATCCGTCTTCTGGATGATGATTGTGGCCGTTCTTTTCACGCTGGTTGTGGTCATCGCTACCGGACTTGCTATTTATGCACTCATCCGGCAAAAACATATTTCCGATCTTAAGACAGATTTCATCAATAACATGACCCACGAATTCAAGACGCCGATTGCTACGATATCCATTGCCGCCGATTCAATCAGCAATCCGAAAGTGATCGAAAATCCGGATAAAATCCGGAATTACACAAGGGTCATCAAAGAGGAAAATAGCCGGATGAATGCGAAAATCGAACAGGTACTTCAAATGGCTATGCTGGATAAAAGCGAATTCCGCCTGAATTTTACACCCATCGATTTGAACGTGCTGATTCGTAATTCTGTCGAAATGATCTGGCTGCAAGCCGAAAGGAAAAACGGTAAGATCATCACGGAATTTTCAGCCATCCATACTCTTATCCTTGGAGATGAATCCCATCTTGTCAACGTATTGGTCAATCTCCTGGATAATGCCATCAAATATTCCCCGGAAAATCCGGAGATCACCATTACGACATCCAACCATGAGAATTTCATCATCCTGAAAGTAAGTGACAAGGGTATTGGTATGACCCGGGAAGTACAGAAAAAGATTTTCGAGAAATTCTTCCGGGTTCCATCCGGAAATATTCATACCGTCAAAGGATTCGGCCTGGGATTGAGTTATTGTAAAGCTATTGTCCTGGCACATCATGGTTCCATTTCGGTGAACAGTGAACCGGAAAAAGGAAGTACTTTTATGGTAACCCTTCCCTTATACGAAGGTTAGAAACAAATCCCTGAACAAAAAAGATGACAAAAAAATTCAGGATTTTGCTTGCAGAGGATGACCCGAATTTCGGCAGTATTCTGAAATCGTATCTCGAACTTAATGATTACGAGGTGGTTCTGAAAGCAGATGGGAGACAAGGCCTTTCCGCTTTTTACGACCAGACTTTTGATCTCTGCATCCTGGATATCATGATGCCTGAAATGGATGGATTCACACTGGCAAAAGAGATCCGGAAGCATAATGATAATATACCCCTCATCTTTCTGACTGCCAAGACCCTGAAAGAAGATATTCTGGAAGGATTCCGCATCGGCGCAGATGATTACCTGACAAAACCTTTTGATTCTGAAGTCCTGCTTTATAAAATACAGGCCATCCTCAAGCGTCATGCCACAGAAAAGGAAACATTGGAAGAGCCCGTATTTACCATTGGGAAATTCACTTTTCACACCAGATTAAGAACGCTGGAATCCGAAAAGCAATCTTTTATCCTTTCTCCGAAAGAAGCGGATCTTCTGAAGCTCTTCTGTTCATCCCCGGATGGAATTCTTTCAAGAAAAACGGCATTAACAAAAATCTGGGGACAGGAAGATTATTTTACTGCCCGGAGTATGGATGTTTTTCTTTCCCGCCTTCGAAAATATTTTAAATCAGATACCGACATAGAAATTCTTAATATTCATGGCAACGGATTCAGGATGATTTGTCACAGAAATAAAAAATAGCGGTAGCTTTGCAGCCATGAAATGGTTGATTGTTAATATTTTTATATCCTTATCCGTATGAATCTCAAGGATATTTCAGAGGCGATCCAGGGTGATATCCTGTATACCTCAAAAGATCTGATGAAAGATTATTCCTATGCGTTTGCTTCCGACCTGATGAGTGATGTGCTCACGGTAAAGCAATCGAATATGTTGCTCATAACAGGATTGATAAATGTCCAGGCTATACGGACGGCAGAAATGTCGGATATCCGTTGCATCATCTTTGTCAGAAATAAAAAAGTCTCGGAAGGAATGATCGCCCTGGCTCAGGAAACAGGAATATCACTCATACACAGTTCTTTTACTATGTTCAAAACCTGCGGACTTCTTTTCACTGCAGGACTGAAACCTGTATACTAGAATCAGGGAATCATGCATTTCCGGTACAAAATAGAAGGTGGTGACTTTACCAATGCCGGCTCTACAGCCAGCGCCGTAAAAAAAGTTCTCAAGCAACTTAATATTGATCCTGTTATCATTAAGCGTACCGTAGTTGGTATCTATGAAGCAGAGGTTAACATTGTAGCACATGCCTACAATGGGGTTATTGATGTGGATATAGATGAAAACCGCATTTTTGCCCGGTTCGAAGATGCCGGTCCGGGAATTCCGGACATCACCAAAGCCATGGAAGAAGGTTATTCCACAGCTTCCGAAATAGTCAGGGAAATGGGATTCGGCGCAGGTATGGGATTGTCGAATATAAAAAACAATTCCGATAAGCTTGAGATCATCAGTCAGGTTGGGAAAGGTACCACCGTAGAGATCACCAACTATTTTAATTCCAAATGAAAATGACAAAAGCAAACCAATCCGGGGAGATTTTTCATGCCATTCATTTCCGGGCTGATATGTGTATCGGATGCTCCCATTGCATGAATATTTGCCCGGTGGAAGCCATCCGGGTTCGCGAGGGAAAGGCCAGGTTGATACCGAACCGGTGTGTGGATTGCGGGGAATGTTACCGGGTTTGTCCAGTCGGAGCCATTGCCGTCGAGCAAAACGATTTTGAAGAAATTTTCCGCTTTCCGATCCGGATTGCGCTGATCCCTTCCGTTTTTTTCGGACAATTCCCTGAAACCATAAGCAGGGAGGAAATTGTTCATTCCATTATGGATCTTGGTTTTACCCATGTTCATGAAGTGGAAGAAGGAGCCGGGTTTCTTAACCGGCTATATATTGAATACCGGAAAAACAATCCAAACAACAGGCCTTTGATTTCCCCATTCTGTCCTGCTATTGTCCGGTTAATCGAAGTAAAATTCCCTACCCTTCTCGACAACATCATCCTGCTTAAAAACCCGATGGAGATCACTGCCATGAAAGCCCGGAAAGATTTGACGGAAAAGGGTTACAAAGACACTGAAATTGGGATATTTTATGTTTCTCCCTGCGCCGCAAAAATTGTCGCTATTAAAAGTCCTGTGGGAGAGAAAGATTCTTCTGTTTCAGGAGTGATTAATCTAAACTACCTGTACAATAAGACATTCCGGCTTATCCGGAACCTAAAAAAGGCTCACGGTCCGTTGCCCGGACCTAACTTCTCTTCGCAGGAGATCTGTTGGAGCCTGACGCACGGAGAAACCGATTTAGCTGAATCCGGAAGGAATCTGGCTATCGACGACATTAAAAATGTGATCGAATTTCTGGAAAAACTGGAAAACGAAGAGATCAAAGGAATTGACTTCCTGGAATTACGAGCATGCGATGAAAGCTGCGCCGGTGGAATCCTCTGCCCCGCTAACCGTTTTTTGACCGCGGAGAAAATGAAAAAACGCGTTCAGAATACCTTATCGGAAGGAAAAGAGGAAAAAAAGATTGAGTATACTCCTGAAATGGAAAAATTCTTACGGGATCACATTTCCCTTGAGAAACTCACTCCGCGACCTATTCTGAAACTGGATGACAATGTTGCAGAAGCTGTGGTCAAAATGAAGCGGATGTATGAGTTGAACGGCTTCCTTCCGCAGGTTGATTGCGGAATCTGTGGGTCACCCTCCTGTAAAGCCTTGGCGGAAGATATTGTGCAGCATACCGCTGAGCTGAAACAGTGCATATTCATTCAGAAGATCATGGAACAGAATGAAAAGCTGGATATTCAGGAATCCGTAAATATCATGCGAAAAATATGGAGTGAATCCAAACTCGATAAGAACAGCTTAAGAGATGAAATATAATTAACATGAATTTCGAAAAATAATAACTATGAAAGTTGCCGAATTGATCACACAATTATCGCTGACGGCTTTTACAGGCAAAGCCGGGCTTGACAGGGAAATTGAAGGAGGATATGTTTCCGATCTTCTGAGTGATGTCATGGGGCATTCCCAGGCAGGTCAGATATGGATTACCTTACAGACTCATAAAAACGTTATCGCTATCGCTTCCTTGAAAGATCTCTCTGCCGTGATCCTGGTCAAAGGAAACACTCCTGGAGAAGAAGCCCTGGCTCAGGCTATTGAAGAAGGGATTCCTATCCTGGGAACCCAAATGGATACTTTTGAAATCGCAGGGCGGATATACAATCTGCTCAGGCAACCATCATGATCTATAAAGCTGATCTGCATATCCATACCGTACTGTCGCCTTGTGGCGACCTGGACATGAGTCCATCCCGGATCATTAAAAAAGCGAAAGAAGAAGGGTTGGACATCATTGGGATAACAGATCACAACAGTACTCTTCATGGAGATCTGGCAGCAGAACTCGGTAAAAAAGAGGGGATCTTTGTTCTCAGGGGAGCTGAAGTCACTACAAAAGAAGAAGTTCATTGTCTGGCACTTTTCGAACTCAGTGATCAGGCGAAAAAATTTCAGAAATTCCTGGAAAGCAGGTTACCAGACATCCAAAACGATCCGGATTATTTTGGATATCAGGTAGTTGTTGACGAAGAAGAAAATATTCTCCGTATGGAACCCCGGTTATTGATTTCAGCGATTGACGCCGACATTGATGAAGTCGAGGCAAATGTCCATGAACTGAACGGGTTATTCATTCCTGCTCATATCGACCGGGAGCGTTTCGGAATTATAAGTCAGCTGGGATTTTTCCCTGCTTCACTAAAAGCAGATGCTGTTGAAATTTCTGCCCGATGTAAGGAGGAAGAATTCCTTTATGAACATCCTGAAATGAAAAACTTCTTCCGGTTCAGAGGGTCGGATGCGCATTGGTTAAATGGTATTGGAACATGTTATACGGAACTGAATTTAAATGAATTATCGTTCACAGCAATAAGGAACTTTATTTTTTCACAAAAAAAATAGCCAAAAACGAAAGAAAATTATTTGTGATTTTATTAACAATGTGCATTAATTCACAAATAAATGCTACATTTGCAATGAAAAATTTGGCAATGCATATTATGGATATTTTCCAAAACTCAATACGGGCAGGAGCTAGCTTCATTTCGCTTGATGTTATCGAGAACATCCATGATAATTTTATGAAGATAGAGATTACCGATAATGGATGTGGAATGACAAAAGAGATGGTTCAAAATGTGACAGATCCATTTTTTACAACCCGGACGACGCGTAAAGTCGGATTGGGTCTTTCGCTTCTCAGGCAAAATGCAGAAAGAACCGGAGGAGTCATGTCCATTTCATCCGAGCCAGGAAAAGGGACCACCGTAACAGCCACGTTTGTTTATGATAACATTGACAGGCCGGTATTGGGGGATGTTCCAGGAGCAGTCATACTGACAGCAACTGCCAACCCGGGCATCCGGTTCATCTATCACCATGTGAAGGACAACAAATCGTTTACTTTTGACACTCTGGAAGTTAAAAAAGAGATCGGGGAAAATTCTTTTGAGTCGCCCGAACTTTATAGTGCTTTAAAAGAGTATATTGTAGAAAATTTAAAAGAATTAAAAGTAGATCTAGATTCCTGAAATTAAAATTGTTGATATGGAAAAGATTAAATCTCTGGCCGACCTGAGAAAAATGAAGGAATCACTTCAATCCGGAATGACATTGCGTGAAAAAAGCATTGATCCCGCATCTCATATCCAGGTTAAAGTCGCAATGGCTACCTGTGGGATTGCATCCGGCGCTAAAGAAGTGATGGAAACGTTCATTGATGAGTTTGCCAAAAGAAACATGGATGCAGTAGTGACGCAAACAGGATGCATGGGATATTGCTATGCAGAACCTACTGTTGAAATTAAAAAACCGGGTAGCGATCCGGTTACATTCGGGTTTGTAAATCCCAAAAAAGTCAACCAGCTCATTGATAAATACATTATTAACAATGAACTTGTTGATGGTATTATTCCTGTCAATTATGAAAAAGTTTAACCATATCGATTAAAACGGGTTTAAGTGATGGCTAAGTATAAATCACACATCTTAGTTTGCGGTGGTACAGGGTGCAGGGCTTCTCAAAGTGACCTCATCCTTAAAAACCTGAAGGAAGAGATTGTCCGGCAGGGGCTCGAAAACGACACTCAGGTTATCATGACCGGGTGCTTCGGATTTTGCGAAAAAGGCCCTATCGTAAAGATTATGCCGGATAACACATTCTATACTCAGGTCAAGCCGACAGATTGCGAAGAAATTATCAGGGAACATATCATTAAAGGACGTAAAGTAGAACGTCTTTTATATGTTAACCCTGCAACAAAAGAACATGTAAGCGATTCCAAGCACATGGGATTCTACAGGAAACAACTGAGAATCGCATTGAGGAATTGTGGATTCATTGATCCTGAAAACATTGATGAATACATCGCTCGCGATGGGTATCAGGCTTTGGGTAAAGTTCTTACGGAACTTACACCGGAAGCTACCATCGAAATCATTAAAAAATCAGGCTTGAGAGGACGTGGCGGCGGCGGATTTCCCACCGGACTTAAATGGGAAATCACTCGTAAAGTCAAAGCCGATCAGAAATACGTCGTCTGCAATGCCGATGAAGGAGACCCGGGCGCATTTATGGACCGTTCTATCCTTGAAGGTGACCCCAATTCAGTAATTGAAGCTATGGCCATCAACGGATACTGCACCGGCGCAAGTAAAGGGCTGGTTTATATCCGTGCCGAATATCCTCTGGCTGTTAAACGTCTGAAGATTGCGATGCAGCAGGCAAGGGAATACGGACTCCTGGGCAAGAATATCATGGGAACGGACTTCAGCTTTGATATGGAAATCCGCTATGGTGCCGGAGCATTCGTTTGCGGTGAAGAAACCGCTCTGATCCACTCCATGGAAGGCTTAAGAGGTGAACCTACCGTGAAACCTCCCTTCCCTTCAGAATCCGGATACATGAAAGCTCCCACCAACGTTAATAACGTTGAAACTTTTGCCAACGTTCCTATCATTATCCTGAAAGGTTGGGAATGGTTTTCATCCATCGGAACCGAAAAGTCAAAAGGAACCAAGGTATTTGCACTTGCCGGTAAAATCAACAACGTTGGATTGATTGAAGTTCCAATGGGTATTACCCTGAGAGAAGTCATTTTCGAAATCGGGGGCGGTATCAAAGGCGGAAAGCAATTTAAAGCAGTCCAGACAGGTGGTCCTTCCGGTGGATGCCTGACAGCAAAACACCTGGATACCCCAATCGACTATGATAACCTTATTGCATCCGGTTCCATGATGGGTTCCGGTGGTATG
>JAUZOW010000122.1 GCA_030706225.1 Bacteroidota bacterium
GTATAGACTACGCAGTTTTTTGAATAGTTATGCGGCAGATAATCATTGGCTTCTGAAGAGTCGAAAGCAAATTGCAGGATTTTCATACCCGGCAATCCAAACGAATCCCTTAGGTCGATCACATCACCGGTGATCACACCCAGGTCTTCGGCAATAATAGGGATTGAACCGAGTTGTGAACGGATCTTTTCAAAGAGCTTTTTCCCCGGACCTTTTATCCATTCGCCTCTGACGGCTGTCTTTTCACCAAATGGAACAGACCAGTATCCCGCAAATCCCCGGAAATGGTCGATCCGGATGATATCGTAAAGCTGCAGGCTGGATTGAATTCTTTCAATCCACCAGGAGTATCCGTCTTTTTCCATTTCATCCCAACGGAAGATAGGATTTCCCCAGAGCTGCCCGGTTGAACTGAAATAGTCAGGGGGAACTCCTCCGACAGAAACCGGATTTTTGTTCTCATCAAATTGAAAAAGTTCAGAGTGAGACCAGGTGTCGGCGCTATCCATTGCAACGTAAAGAGGGATGTCCCCGATGATGGAGACATTGTTCTGATGGGCATAATCCCTGACTTTAAAGTACTGCCTGAAAAAGATGTATTGTATGAATTTATGAAAGTTCATGGATTCTTCCAGGACCGGCAGTAAGGGTCTGATAGCTTCCTCTTGTTTTAACTTAAAAGACGGATCCCATAGAGTCCAGGGTTTCTGTCCGAAATGTTCTTTCAATGCCATGAAAAGGACATAATCATCAAGCCACCAGGAAATGGAGTTGATAAAATTCCGGAAGTCGATCAATACATCTTCATGAGCTGTTTCCCGGAATGTACGGAAAGCTTTTTTCAATAGAGGGATCTTGATCTGTATGACTTTTCCGAAATCCACAGGGCCGTCATCGAAAACATCGGCGCTTTGAAGGTCTTCCCGGGTGATTAATCCGGCATCAGCCAAATCTTCAAGATCAATGAGGAACGGATTACCGGCATGGGAAGAAAAGCACTGATAGGGAGAATCGGCATAACCGGTAGGTCCCAGAGGCAGAATCTGCCAGTATTTTTGTCTGGCTTTTGCCAGAAAATCAATAAAGTGAAACGCTTCTTTTCCAAGTGTCCCGATGCCGTATTTGCCAGGCAGTGAGGTTGGATGAAGCAGGATACCACTAAAACGTTCCATATAAAAACAATATTAAATCATTAAAATGAATCTATGATAATTATCAATGTCCTGATTCTTTTACAACGGTAGTATCTGATATTCCTCTTTTTTTATAACTAACTACCAGAAGTGTTGCAATAGCAGCAATTGCCATACTGACGCCTCCAATACCCATTGCATATACCGGGTTGTTTGAGAACAAAGTTTCGACAACCGGCCCCAGCAAACTGGAAGCGATGATTTGCGGGAATACGATAAACAGATTAAACAATCCCATCAAAACGCCGATTTTATCTTTTGGAAGAGCAGGCGTAAGCATAGTATAAGGCATGGAGAGAATGCTTGCCCAGGCAATGCCGATGCAGATCATTGAAAACAGAAGTCCGTACTGGTTTGTCATTAACGAGATCGAAAGAAATCCGATAGATCCTACGACAAGGCAGATGGCATGAAAAATCTTTGGCCCGATACGCTGTGTTATATAGACCATAAGAAACGAAAATCCGAAGCAAACCGCATTGTATATAGCAAAGCAGAAGCCTGCCCAGGCTCCGGATGCTTCCATCCCGACGGTTCCTGCTTTGGCATGAAAAATATTTTGTGCAATGGCAGGAGAAAAATAAACCCAGAGGCAGAACATAGCAATCCAGGTAAAAAATTGAACCAGCCCCAGTTCCCACATTCTGCGGGGGAGATGCCCGAACAGGCTGAAGATGTCTTTCAATCCAAGTGTCCAGTCAAATTTTTTCTTTCGTAATTCAACAAGTTCTTCTTCTTCAGGAGGAATTTCCCGTGTGGAGAAAACGGTCCATAATACAGCTGCCATTATAACAACTGCTCCGATATAAAAGGAAAGCTTCACGGATACGGGGATATGGCCTTTTCCTGCTCCTTCTTCAGCAATTCCAAACCAGTGGGTCATCATCCAGGGAAGGGCGGAGGCGATAGTACCTCCGAGTCCGATAAAAAGCGATTGTATGGAAAATCCTTGTGAACTTTGCTCTTCCGGCAGTGTATCGGCAACCATAGCCCGGAATGGCTGCATACTGGCATTGATGGTTCCATCAAGGACCCAAAGCAATCCGGCAGCCATCCAGAGTGCAGAAGAGTTCGGCATCAGTAGTAATGCAAGCGATGCGAGAATAGCTCCGCCCAGGATATATGGTCTTCTCCTTCCCAGACGGGTCCAGGTGCGATCGCTGGCCTCACCAATCAATGGCTGGATCACAACTCCGGTAACGGGAGCAGCAAGCCACAACAGGGCAATGTGCCCGGCATCTGCACCCAGATAAGTATAGATGGCGCTCATGTTTGCCATCTGCAGACCCCATCCAAACTGAATTCCGAAGAATCCGAAATTCATATTCCAGATCTGCCAGAATGATAGCAAGGGCTTATGTTTCATATTGAAAAAAGATTAGGAACTTTCTTCCGAAGTATCTCGCCATCACAAATGTAGAAAAAACGACAATAGAAAAGATTAAGTTATTTTTTAGAGATAAATACAAAATCTTTATCCAGCCATCAATGTAAGGAAAGAACAACCGTTAAGACGGTTTTTAATAAATCCGGCTTTTTATAAAGCAATGATGATGACGGCAGCGATGATGGCCAGCACTATGGGGACAATAATCAATACCGTGGTCCTGTCGTGCCGGATATGACGGTTGCATTCGTCAATCTTCTGCGTTGAGAAAGGATCCCCTGGATTATATTTCAGCGCTTCCTTGTAATTTTCCCTTGCAGAACGGAAAAGTTGGATTTTTGAGAAATCAGATCCTCTCTGGATGTGGTAATTGTACTTGATCTCTTCGTGAGTGAGGTTTTCGGACTTGTTTTCTTGATGGTCCATTGGTTGGATATTTATATTGCAAATATATAAACCTTTGTCAATTTGAAGGGGATACAAATTTCTAAATTCGGGATTTGTTGATGAATATAGGTATTCAATACTTTTATCACCTTTTCTTGAAATTATACGTCAACCCGATTCCAAGCAATTCCTTAAACTGTGTTCGTGGGCCGGCTTCATCAGTGGAAGAGGTCTTGATCATGACATCATTGTCATAGAGAAGCTGTGTCGATATAGATGCAGCCAGCCACTTATTCACTTTAAAAATCATTAAAAAACTCCAGTTGACATCTATATTTCCGAAATCATTCAGGTAATCCGAATAAAGTTCAATAGAACTTGCCAAGGTAATGTTTTTTACCAGCTCCTTGTTGATATCTGATCGGAAATAAGGGCCAACCGTTGTTTTCAACCGTTTTCCTTTATCCACGCCAAAACTACCACTATCCGACAATTTTTTATCCAATACCATCAGGAACCGTGCTGAAGCCGGGGAAATATATACATAACACCATTTTGCAGGTTGATATGTGATTCCAATCCCTCCGATCAGGTAACCGGGAGCCATAAAATTGGAAATCACGGTACTATCATCCGGGTAATTGTAACCGGCGGAGAACTGTGTCCTGAGATTGGCAAGAACTGTAAAGAACCATTGCTTGTTTTTATCGATCTGGTAACTGTATGCTGTTGTGAGCTCGATTTTATCATTGGTTTTAGTCGTTTTCAGATCGTTCATCTTACCAAGCATCTGAAATCCGTATCCAAGGTCGACGGTATTACCCCAGGCATGTTTACCGTTTGTATAGTTGGCTTTGATATTGACCATGGCCACCGCCCCCATGGAATTCTGCCCTCCTGATGCCCAGTTTGAAAAGGTAGCCTGGGAATAATTCAGGTTGGCATTTCCAATATAGTACCAGTGTTTCAGAGTGTCCTTTACGATGCCGGCTCCTGATTCTTCCTTAGCCTTGGCAATTTTTTGAATTTCCTGGGCATTGGACCCTAAAGCAATGATTATTCCCACACATAAAAAGATGAATCTTTTCATAGTCAATCGTCTTTGGATCAACAATAATTATTCAGGTTGTAAAATTATTTATTTTTTCAGCAAATCGCGGATCTCCGAAAGAAGTTCCTGGTCTTTGGTCATTGTGGGAGCCGGAGGAGGCGTTGGAATCTCTTTTTTCCTGGAAAACCGGTTGACCATTTTAACCAGCATGAAAATGGAAAATGCGATTATGATGAAATCAACCAGTGTCTGGATAAAGGATCCGATTTTCAGGTTCACGGCTTCTTTTACGATTTTTCCAGTCATGGGATCCAGCGAAGCACCTTTGATGTGAATGACGATGTCGGTAAAGTTTACACCGCCCAGAAGAGCTCCGATCGGAGGCATAATTACATCACTGACAAGAGAAGAGACAATTTTACCGAATGCAGCACCAATGATGATACCGACAGCCAGGTCGATGACATTACCTTTAAATGCAAAGTCTTTAAAGTCTTTCCAAATGCTCATGGCTTTTATGTTTTTGATTATCGAATAAATATAAGGTAAAAAATCAAAATTAATATACTGTTGTGGAAATAAAAATCACTTAGACTGTCAACTGTTTTACATATTTAAGTGGATAGGAAGGCTTAAAGATTTACCTGAAATGTAAATAAGACCATCTCAAAAGAGTAGGAAAGACGAACAATAGCAGCGGCATGGCTGAAATAAATCCACCAATGACAGCGATTGCAAGTGGCTGCTGCATTTGTGCTCCCACTCCGATGCCTAAAGCCAGCGGGGTAAGAGCCAAAATTGCCGATATTGCCGTCATCAGCTTTGGCCGGATCCGGAGAGATATTGAATAGCGGATGGATTGGTCGACATTGTGGGTAGTTTTCATCGTAGTCAGGAACTGATTAACCGTAAAAATGGCATTCTCGGCAATAATTCCGACAATCATAATAATTCCGGTATAACTTCCGACATTCAGTTGTATTCCTGTCACAAACAGAGCAATGATACAGCCGCCAATCCCGAGTATAGAAATGAAGATAATCAGTACCGGAATACGGAAATCCCTGAAAAGAAATAGCAGAATAGTAAATACAAGGATGATCGCGGCGATCAGAATCATCAACAGCTCGTGGAACGATGCCTGCTGCTGGGCATAGGTTCCTCCGTACACGATATAATATCCTGTAGGTAATGCTACATTCTTTGAAACCGATTGCTTTATTTCACGAATTGAACTTCCAAGGTCGCGGTTTTCCAGTCGTGCCGTAACCACAATATTTGATTTCAGGTCTTCACGGGTGATTTCCGGATCTCCTTTGGATAATTCGGTTTTAGCAAAATACTCCAATGGCCGGAAAGAGCCATTGGGAGCGAAAATTGGCTGCTTCCGGATTTTTTCCAGGTTGTTTTCACGGAAATCTGTAAACCGGATCCTGATCTTCAGAATTTGCTCTCCGGATTTGACTTCTCCGGCTTCTATTCCTTCATTGTATCCTTGTAGCTGAGTTTGAAAATCTGCCGGCGTTATATGGAACATGGAAAGTTTTTCCTGATCCGGGATGATGGAAACGGAAGGTCCGTCGACGACGATCCCGTTCTTGATGTCAGCTACTCCGTTAATTTTTTGAAGCAGGGATTGAACCTGGCGGGCCAGCTCTTCCAACTGATGCTGGTCATCTCCGAAAATCTTGATCTCGACAGGTTCAGGCCTTCCGATCAAATCCCCCAGCAGGTCTGAAATGCGTTGTCCGAATTCGATTTCAAGTGCCGGTTCACGGGAAGAAACTTTTTGCCGGAGTTCGGATATGACTTCTTCGGTTGAACGGTGGATTCCGGGTTTTAGCTGAATCAGGTAATCGCCTTCATTGGGAGGAATCACACCCGATGCCATACTGATACCTGAAGCCATATTCGTACCCGTCCTTCTCATATAAGTGGAAACATCCGGATGATGCAGCACAAGGGTATCCACCTGTCTCAGAATAGCATCCGAAGCATCCAGAGAAGTTCCCGGAGGAGAAAGATAATCGAGTACAATGGTTCCCTCATCCAAAACAGGAAGAAAACCGGTATTGAGTTTGGGTATCAGAAAAATAGCACTACCGGCCAAAAGAGCGATGAAACCCAGTGCATAGCCGGGTTTGTCAAAGAACCACATAAGCCATTTCAGCTTATATTTTCCTTCATACATCTCTTCCTGAATGCGATTCCTTAATTTCCGGCGGGGCTTGTACCCAACAGCAATATGAAGAGCAGGAAGCCCGATCCAGGTCACCAGAAAGCTGCAAACGAGCGTAATCTCCATGGTAAGGGTCAGCTCTTTGAAAAAGCTGCCAGCCACGCCACTCATCATCACAAACGGGAAAAATATGACGATCGTACTGAGAGAAGAACCGATCATTGCCGGGAATAGCATGTGGATCGTTTCTTTTACTACATGAACGATCTCTTTTCCTGGGTTTTCCTCATGTGTTCGATGGATCTGTTCAATCACAACAATGGCATCATCAATGATCAATCCTATGGAAGCGGCAATAGCGCCGAGTGACATGATGTTCAGCGTGATCCCTGTCAGATAAAGAACAGTGACGGTTAATGCAAGTGTTACCGGTATAATCAGGATGACATTCAGACTGGCACGGAATGACCTGAGGAATAATACAATAACGATCAGAGCAAGAATCAATCCTTCATAGATTGCCCGAAGTACACTGGCAATGGATTCGTTAACAAATGCCGACTGATTGTAATAGGGTCTTAAGATCATTCCCGGCGGAAGACCTTTTTGTATTTCAGTTGCCTTTTCCTGCACCTGGCTGGAAAAATATTTAAGGTCTGTACCTTTCTGCTTGACCAGGTCCAGGATAACGGCATCATGTCCGTTGGCATTGATACGGATGAATTCATGTTGCTCTCTGAAATCTACAGAAGCAACCTCCGAAAGCCTGAAAACACGTTTCCCGTCATTACGAATCACGAGATTTTTCAGGTCATCCAGTGTGTTTATCCGGCTGTCAGTAACGGATAAATAAAGTCTCCTGTAGTCCGACAGCAGGCCATTGGATTCAATGAAATTCGTACTTCGCAGGACATCGATGAGATGCTGGGGAGTAAAGCCCAGGGAGATCATCTTCAATGGATCGGGCTCAATAACGAATTCCTTGGTTTTCCCACCCCGGATCACAACATCCGACATTCCTTCCACCTGCGAAAATTTAGGTCGGGCAAAGAAAAGAGCTGTGTTTTTCAGTTCGACTTGCCCATACTTATTACTTTCCAGCGTGTATCCTATTACCGGGTAAATATTCTGGCTCATTGCCTCGATCACGAAATGTACGTTGGGAGGAAGCTCACTCTTGATTTCATTGATTCTTTGCTCAAGCTGTAACCTGGCAATCCGGATATCTGTCTTCCAAGTGAAAAATGCTTCAATTGTGCAACTGCCCCGGTTTGTCGAACTGCGGACCGATTCAATTCCGTTGACACGCTTGATGGCAATTTCCAGAGGCCGGGTTACGGTGATCATCATTTTGTCAACAGGTTGCTCTCCGTTATCGGCAATTACCGTGATCTTTGGGAAAGTGACATCCGGAAAAAGAAGGGTTTCCATTTCCCGGTAAGAATAAATACCCAGAAAAAGCAATACGATCAGGGTAAAGAGGATCGGTTTGTTGAATTTCCGGTAATAATCGTGACCTGCCATAC
>JAUZOW010000123.1 GCA_030706225.1 Bacteroidota bacterium
GCATTTCTCCCTTCCGGAAGATCTGCTTCTCAGGAAGAAATGTTTTCGTACCTGCAAAACCTTCTTCAATGGCGGAAAAACAAAGAAGTGATCCACTCAGGAAAAATGAAGGAATTTGTTCCGCGGGATGGCGTTTACGTCTATTTCCGCTATAATGATAAAGAAACAGTCATGATCGCCTTCAATGACAATGAAAACACGGCGAAAACCCTGGATTCAAAGATCTATGCCGAGTCGCTGAAAGGTTTCCATTCCGGGAAGGAAATCATTTCCGGCCAGGAAATGTACAACCTGAACGATATCATTGTTCCACCGAAATCGGCAATCATCGTGGAATTGAAGCCATAAGCGGATTTGAAGATTTTATTCCTTATCCAGCGAATGACAGATTTCCTGGTTGATTTTCCTGACCCGGTCTTTATCCATTTTGATCACTTTGCGGTCGTATGTCATTAATCCATTGACTTCAATTTCGACATCCGTGGTTTGCGTATAGATGGCTCCGGAAAATCCTGATTTGATAAGTTTTTTCAGTTTCTCTGCAAGAATAATATAAGCATCCGTTACTTCTTCCGGGGATTTATACTTCACATATCCCCAGTTCCTGTCTTTTTCCCAGAGATGACCATCCAGCGCCAGTCCCAGCCCGCCAAACTCTCCCAGTACAGTGACGCGGGTACCGTCGTACAAGGTCATAAAGGGATCCGGGTAATGATGGATATCAAGCATATCGCCTGTAGGATAGAAATTACCTCCGCTGGCAGGGTCAACCAGCCGGGAGGGGTCATAGCTTTTCGTCCATTCGGCGATTTCAGTCGTTTTAAACTGTCCCCACGATTCATTAAAAGGAATCCACGCAATGATGCAGGGATTGGGTCTGAGAAAATCGATAATGGCTTTCCATTCTTCCCGGTATTCCTGTTCCGAATCCCAGGAACGGTTCTTTTCCTGTCCGTTAAAGTACTGGTCGGTCTGCCATTCGGGTCCTTCATCGCCGCTGGGCATGTCCTGCCAGACCAGGATGCCTTCTTTATCGCAATGATAATACCAACGTGCGGGTTCCACCTTGACATGTTTCCGGATCAGATTATACCCAAGTTCTTTTGTCCGGATTATATCCGATTTCAATGCCTCATCGGTCGGAGCCGTATAAAGTCCGTCGGGCCACCAGCCCTGGTCAAGCAAGCCAAAGGGAAAACAATCTTTATTATTCAGCTGAATTCTTACCACCCCGTCGGCATCCCGGTGAGTAGATACCTTTCGCATTCCGAAATAGCTCTTCACCGTTTCAATTACTTTCCCATTGCGGATCAGAGCAGCTTCCATATCGTAAAGAAAAGGATCATCCGGATTCCAGAGTTTTGCATTTTTTATTTCCAGTAAAACATCCTGGCCGGGAGCTGCAAATCCCGTACTGATGATCTTTCCGTTGTTCAGAACCTTGATTTCCGTAAGATCATTATCGTGGGCATTGCAAACATTAACTTTGACGGATACCGTATTCCTGTCGATATCCGGTACTGTGGAAACGCCGGTTACATAGCTTTCAGGAACCGGTTCAAGCCATACGGTCTGCCAGATCCCCGTTACAGAGGTATACCATATGCTACCCGGCCGGGATACCTGCTTTCCACGTGGCTGTGTGCCATGATTGACCGGATCCCAGACCCTTACGGTAATCTTCTGGGATTTCCCGGGTACCAGATAAGGAGTGATATCAAAGCTGAACGGTGTATATCCGCCTTTATGAGAACCGATATGAATATCATTGATCCAGATATCAGCTTTCCAGTCGACGGCACCGAAATTCAAAAGTATATGCTGTTTTTTCCAGTCAGCAGGCAGGGTAAAGCTCCGGGAGTACCAGAGTTCATTTTCTTCCCCGACTGTTTTCTGAACGCCGGAAAGGCTGGATTCAACGGGATAAGGTACCAGAATTTTCCCATCATACCGGTCAGGTAGCATACAACCTTTGGGAAGTATTGAATAATCCCATAATCCGTTAAGGTTCATCCACTGATCCCTTATCAGCATGGGTCTCGGGTATTCGGGAAGAGGATTTGCAGGATTAACCTGAGCGGTCCATTCGGTTTTGATCCGGTCGCCGGCCGGAGTCCAGGATTGGGAATATCCTGAGAAAAAAAGCGGCAAAAGTAAACCGGTAACAATAAGTTTTCTTTTCATGATGATTTATTTTTCCAGATGTAAAGAGCTGTCTGACTCATCAGCAAGCTCAGGGATCAATCTCCTGAATAAAGTTTTTTACCTCTTGTTTCCGGGAAAGTCCAAACCCAGGCACCGGTCAGAAGAGCAAACAGAGCTGCCAGCGCAATCCCTCCGCCAAGGCCATAATCCCGGGCAATGATGGAAATGATGACCGGTGTAAGAAACTGAATACCTCTTGCCAGGTTAAATGCAGATCCCATCGCCGTGTTCCTTACAGATGTAGGAAAGATCTCGGAAAACAGGGATCCGAATCCTCCAAACATTCCGGTTCCGAATCCGACCATGAACATAAATCCCAGAATAACCGGTGGATACGAAGCAATCTGATTCCAGAAAACCGTAACCATTAACAATCCCACAGCCATAACAACGGAATAAATAGAATATGCCGGCCTTCTGCCCAGACGATCCGCTAAAAACCCGAAACACAGATATCCTAAAAATCCACCCGATTGGGTTACCAAAATCCATAAAGCCGATTTTGTCAGTGAAAAATTCCTTTGCAAATGAAGGTAGCCGGGCATCCAGGAGTATGTGAGCCAGTATGCCGACATATCAAAAATTGCCAGAATGAGTCCCAGAATGAAAAATTTCCGGATTCCGGGAGCAAAAAGTTCGAGAATCTGATGAAATCCTTTTTTCGCCTGCGTTTCCAGATCCGTTGAAACGGAACTTCCGGCTTCCTTTCGTTTCAACCAAAGATCCGATTCGGGTAGTTTCCTCCGGATATATAAAATCATCAAAGCAGGGATCACGGAAATAAAAAAGCAGGCTCTCCAGCCGATCAAAGGCATGATCAGCCCTCCGACAACTGAAGCAAGAGCAATACCAAGCGGAGCACCTGTTTGCATCATGGCACAATAACGACCACGGACCTTAGCAGGGAAAGTTTCTCCGATATAGGTTTGTCCTGTTCCCCATTCACCTCCTACCCCAAGACCCGTCAGGATCCGGAAGATCAGCAGCAGCCATAAAGTCCCTGAAATCCCCGACAGGAAAGCCCCGAGGGAATATGTCAAAATGGTCCATTGAAGTACGGATTTCCTCCCGAAACGATCGGCAAGAATCCCGAAAATGACACCTCCAACAGCAGTAGCAGCCAGAGTCGCTCCCAGCACATACGACATCTGGATATTTGAGAAATGATATTCCTGCGAAATAGGAATCAGCAGAAAAGTAAACAAAATCAGGTCGTAGAAATCAAATATCCATCCTGCCCAGCACATGACAAGAATTCTGCGGTGGATAGGGGTTATTTCTTCAGATTCGTTGAGAAGCCGCGTAGCAGCAGGAGCAGAAACATTTAATGATCTCTTCATCTTGTGATTAAATGTGGATTTCCACAACATTATCCTTCTTGTCCAGCATCACCAGAAACTGATCTTCAGGAATTACAGCTCCTCCGCGGCGATACGGGTTTATTTCATAGGTGAAATTAATATATTTTTTATTAATAAAAATATTTTTCGGACCGAAATTATCATTCTTAATTATATATCTGAATGTAATATGATGACCGGCAAAATACATAGAAGCTTCAAGCCCGTTAAGTGAAAAAGACATTACCGGATCAACAATCACATGGCCGGAACCAATCCTAAGACCTAACAATTTTGAAACAATCAGATGGATATAGATTCCCGGCCCACTGGAATACACACGCCATCCTCCCCGAAGCGGGATCTTTCCTGTTTTAATTTCATCATACCGATCATCTGCATCGTACCGGCTTTTAAAAACCACATCCGAACTGCTGTAATAACAATTTGCCTGGCGGAAATCTCCGCAGGGAACGACGGTCCGGTAATTTACCGGAATAGCTTGCCGGAGAGCTTTCAGAAAAGCGTCTGCCTTTCCCGTATATGCCAGTGATTCCGCATACCGGATATGTTCGTGAGTGTACATCAGACCTATCTCCCTTCCAAAAAACGTACTGCTTTCTGCTCTTTGAAAAAAGGTCTGTATACCTCCCCTGTAACGGAGAGGATGATCCATCAAACGGGCTCCGTCAGGCCCTTTCAGATATTTTTCAATCAGATCCTGGTGGTGAAAAGCCTGTTCTTTCGTAAAGAGTTCACTGAGAATGCCACGTTCCATCGGCAATAAGCTGTAATGGATATGAGTGGTTTCATCCTCCGGGTGAAGCAGCAGATGGATATGATCACCTTCCACCAGCCCGTATCCTGCAACAACTCCATCTTTGATGAGGTATTTGTTAAAATCTTCTTTGATACGTGTACATATCTCTTCCAGTTCTTTTGCTCTTTTCATATCCCCGGATATTTCATAAACCTTCCGGTACTGGTTGAACGCCTGGTAATTCATTTCGACAGTCCAACTGGAAATCATACGATCAGCAAGATCTTTGCTAACCGGCTGCAGTGAATCGTTCCAGTCGCCTCCTCCATAGGGTACCAATGCCGTTCCGGGAATAAACGATCCGGTGATCTTCAGGATTAACCGGTCAATATGCTCACGAAGCGGGGTCTTTTCGGGATGAGCATTCTTATTTCCTTCAAAATAGGGAATCTCTTCATCCAGGATCTTCAGGTCTCCTGTCGTTTTGATGTAGTTGCAAACCGCCAGGATACACCAGTAAAAAATATCGCTATGGGAACTGTCGGCACGGATCTCCGGATAGCTGTCGAACATCCACCACTGAGGCCAGCCGCCGTCCGGATCCTGATTTGAAAATAGGATCCGGAGAACCTGTTTTGCCGGCTCGTATTTCTCCATAGTCATAAGAAAATCGAATGGACCCTGGGCTACATCGCGCGTACCCCAGGCTGCTCCGCTGAATTGTTCAAGCCCGTATGGCGTCAGAAAATGTGTCAGAGCATTCATTCCGTACCAGGGTAAAATCTCCTGTATGGCATCTATATCCTCATTTCCACTCTTCAGGGAAAGATCCAGGCTTAGCTCCTTCCAGGACGAACCGGCATTTGCCAAATCCGCTGCAAACGACACATCAGCTTCTGCAATTTTATCCGCCGGGAAACGGGTGGATACTTCACCTAAAAAACTCATGCAGAATTCCGAAGTTTCTCCGGTTTCCAGAATAAACAGTGAAGTACCGTGATTTTTCCGGTCTTCGAAAAGAGCTTCATCTCCATATGATTTTATATCTTCATGGCTTCCGTTCAAGAGAATCCGGAATTGTGCATCCGGGAATTTTCCTGAAATCATGCTTCCGGGTGCCGGTTTTGCGATGTATTCACCGTCAGTACCGGGAATGATTTTCCAGCCATTCAGACCATCAAAATGATGGGTAACCAGAAGTCTGATGGACTTCCCGCTTAAAACCCGGAAGTCTGTATTGACTCTTGGAGACGATCTGGAAGTCCAGGTTCTTACCTGAAAATATTGCCCATGAAATTTATAGATCCATCGGCAAAAATTCAGCCCCATCTCAAACGCTGAAGGAATCCCGAGGAGATATTTCCGCCCTTCAGTTTCCACAAAAATCCGTTGACCGGTCTCAGGGTCCAGGTTAAACGGACTTGCACATATTGAAAGAAGTATATTGAAATTCGTATTCCCTTGTGTCAGATGAGAGTTAAAAACGCCAAATGCATACGACGTCGTGGAAACTATATTTTCATCAGGCACACATCCTGATTTTGCCTGCATAATATTTCCAAAAGGACGATCTGCAAGGATTTCTGCAGTATGCAGCATGACATAACGGTTTTCTCCGTAAAAAAACGACAGCAGCCTGCCTTGTTCGTACTCACCATGTCTTCTCTTGCCTTCAAAAAAAGTATCGAGTTCTTTTCCGGTCAGATCCTCAGCGGGTAAGAACGAAGTTGCATTGAAAAGATTCTTTACCGGAGTGATCAGCGAATCCGGTTCCTGTGAAATCAGTTCTGGTGATGATTCATCAAAAAGGCCCTTTAACTGCAGCAAATCATCTTCCGATGTCGCTCCGGGATGATCTGGCATATAAACAGCCGCAAAAACGCTGTGATGATGTTCCCCGGCTGCCAGCCTGACCGGAGATTCATGCAGGGAAACGACCGACGATTCACCGGCATATTCACCACCGCTTTCTGAAAGTAAACCTTCCGGTATCCCGGTTTGCCGGAATGTTCTGCCGAAAAACTGCATTCCGTCAACCCCAGCTTCTATAGCCTTGTTTTTGCATGCTATCATTACCCAGGGATTGCCGGTGGATTCCTTCATGTTCTGCCGGCAACATACGACTGAGCCATATGTTTCTTCTTCAAAAATCCTTCGCTCAATATACTGGCTGACATAGTATTCATTGACTACCCCGCCTGAGATCTGCTTCAGTCCGATATCCTGAACATAAAACAGATCGAATTCCACCGGATTCTCTGATTTATTATAAATATCGATAATCCATTTCCATTCCGGTTTGTTTTCCGAGAGTTTCAAAATACACCGGTAATTCATTTCTTCCCATACCCCTTCTGCGACATATGCATCTTTACTAAACCCGAAACGGCTATTGCTTTCCGGACCTGTAAGAGCAATAAAATTAAAAGGATCCGTTCTCTTTCTCAGGTATAATACAGTCCCCGGTTTTGAAAAAGGTGTCATCACCTTCAGGCATATCCGGATTGGATCTGCTTCAATACTCTCGATTGCCCCGTTTTCCATGAAATAAACCGACAACCCTGCAGAATTCGCGATCTTGTATTTCATTTCAGCATACATGATTCCGATTATTATTTTTCATATTCCGGCATTCATCCTGCAATTCCCTACCAGATTTTTACTGAAAGGATCATCTCTTCCTTGTGCCTGTGAGAATATCTGACGACAACGCGCCAGTCCTTCCGGCACCATTGACAGGTTTTCCCGTTAAGGCTGACGGACTGTATTTTTTCTGCATTTTCACCTTCAAAGACAATTTCCCCTACCAGATCCCGGTTTCCATAAAGAGTCATTTCAAAATGATCTTCTTTCTCCGTAATATTCAAAATATCTGAAGTGCAGTGAAGAATTTCAATACCTTCAACAATATCAAGACACACAGGAGTTAATATAGCGTAAAGTGGCGGCCAGAGTGCATCACTACCATCATATGGTATTGTTAGGATCTCTCCGGTCCGGGGATGAGAATAAGCCACATTGCTTTTCTGTTCTTCATTGTAATAATTTCCAATAAAAAGAACCGCACGGTTATCTCCGGTAAATCTTTCCCTTACGGTTATATTGTCATTTCCGGAAGATGCATTTCTTATCTTCGTACCTGATCTTTTCAGAATTTCCTCATAAACCGGCTTATGTCCTTCAGTATCAAATCCGATCCAGGTGCCGAGGTGCATCAGGGTTCCTTTTCCGATTTTTTTACTAAATCCGCAGATATTTCCGCGGATTGTCCGGGCAATCACTTCTGCACCGGCAAGAGAACTTTCCGGATATATGATCTGGGGATTTGAGCATTTGATATCTTTAAAACCCAGTATATCAA
>JAUZOW010000124.1 GCA_030706225.1 Bacteroidota bacterium
GATGTCGGCTCGTCACATCCTGGGGCTGAAGAAGGTCCCAAGGGTTCGGCTGTTCGCCGATTAAAGTGGCACGTGAGCTGGGTTCAGAACGTCGCGAGACAGTTCGGTCCCTATCTGTTGTGGGCGTTGGAAGTTTGAGGTCACCTGACTCTAGTACGAGAGGACCGAGTTGGACAGACCGCTAGTGTATCTGTTGTGGCGCCAGCTGCACTGCAGAGTAGCTATGTCTGGATGAGATAAGCGCTGAAAGCATCTAAGTGCGAAACTCAGACCAAGATGAGACTTCCTTTAAGGGTCGTCATAGATTATGACGTTGATAGGATACAGGTGTAAAGGCAGTAATGCCAAAGCCGAGTATTACTAATTACCCGTAAGCTTTCTACTAATGTGCCAATTTTATGGCTTCCCAGTTGTATTTTCTTTCCACTATTTGTCATTATAATATTTAAGATCTTACGGTGGCTATTGCAGTGGTGATCACCTCTTCCCTTTCCGAACAGAGAAGTTAAGCCCACTCGCGCAGATGGTACTGCAGAAATTGTGGGAGAGTATGTCGCTGCCGATCTTTTTTAAAAAAAGCTGTCTTTAACCGGACAGCTTTTTTTTTATATGCGTTTGACCCCTATGCTTTTATTTCTTTACCTTTACAAAGCTTTATACCAACATACCAAAATGCATAAACTCCTCCCTTACCTCTTTCTTTTATTCTCTTCCCTCCTTCCCTGCCTTCCAGCTCATGCACTTTCTTTACCCGACTCCCTTAAAAAAACTAAAAAAGACTCTACCCTCGTCTTCTGGTTTAACCATAACTTCGAAAAATCCGGGAACATTTCACTCCACCCCCTGGATACCGTTATTACCGGATTCCAAAACTATGACCCTCTCTTTAAAAAAGACCACGGCTACGCTTCACTCGGAAATATCGGACTTGCTTCCTTCGACCTTACCCCCTACCCTTTTCTTAATATCCACAGCGGTTTCGACTATGGAGTCCATACTTTCGACCCCTACCTCCTTAAAAATGATAGCGTCAAATATTACCGCGTCCTGAAAACATTTTCTGAACTCGAATACGTCCAGGGTTCCAAAAAAGAAATTTTCTTCCACGCAAAATTCAGCCGGAATATTTATAAAACACTCAATCTCGGATTTGAATTCCGTGTTATGAACTCACCCGGCGCCTATATACGGCAAAGAGCCAACCATCAGAATTTTGTACTTACTTCCCAGTACTTTTCCAAAGATTACAGATATGGTGTCGTCGCCAATTTTTTACTCAATGTTATTAAAAATAATGAAAACGGAGGTATTAAACACGACAGCCTTTTTGAACAAAACCTGGAACCTAACCGGGAACTCTTTGAAGTTAACCTGAATAATGCTCAAAACCGTATCCGTGAAAACGGATTCTATATGAAACATTATTTCGATCTTTCCCGCCATCCTAAAAATTTAAAAGATACTGCATACTTTTCCAGAAAACATTTTGAACTGGGTAGAATTACCTATGCCTTCGAATATAACCGGCAAGTCTTTAATTATATAGATTATGAGCCTAAATCCGGCTTTTATCCCGATATCTTCAAGGATAGTACGGAAACCTATGACTCCGTTACCGTAAATCGTATCGTAAACGAAATTTCCTGGAGCAACCCAAGTTTTCATGCCGACAACACAATGCGACACCTTCAATTGGCTGCACATTTCAAACAGCAATACTATGAAGTCAGGGAAGCCGACCGTAAAAATTATTTTAACCAGTATATCCCTTCCTGTGAAGTTTCTTTTATTCCCTATTCAACGCTGAACCTTACCGGATATGCCGATTATGTCTTTGGAGATTATAATGAAGGCGACCACTCCGTACAGGCTTCTCTAAGTCAGATTCTGGGAGGATTGAAAAAAAATGCCGGAAAACTTACCGTGACCGCATTTTATGCATTCCAGAAACCGGGATGGTTTGAAGAACATTACCAGGGAAATAATTTCCGTTGGGATACTGCATGGCGGCAACAAGGTATCCTCTCTCTAGGTGGATCCTATAGCTATAAAAATTATTTCGATGCGGGTTTCAACCTGAGCCGGATCAACCATTTTGTATATTTCGATTCCCTGGCACATCCAAGCCAATACGGAAAAGAATTTGCTTATCTGAATATTTATCTCAACGAGGAAATTAATTTCTGGCGTTTTAAGTTGAAATCAAGGCTTGCCTATCAAACCATTCAAGGTGCTAATGTGATCCGGGTACCGGCTTTCCTGGGCACTGCCTCTCTTTATTTTTCACAACCTCTCTTTAAAGGTGCTGCTCTCTTTCAGCCAGGACTTACCTTCTACTATAATACCCTTTACTACGGATACAGCTATATGCCGGCTATTCATTCCTTTTATCTTCAGGATAAACGCCAGATCGGCAATTATCTATATATGGACGTTTTTATCAACGTCAAGATCCAGAGAGCAAGAGTATTTGTGATGTATTCCAATTTCGACAGCTTTTTCATGGGACGGAAATACTATACTACCGTTGGCTATCCGATGCAGGATGCCAGTTTCCGGTTTGGAATTACATGGAGATTTCACGACTAAAACAACGGAATCACAAATACTCATCCCGGAAGAGAGACAAAATTTAAGGAATCATTAAGCACCTCCAGGTACCTTATTATGTATTCTTCCTTCTTCTTAAGCCGGTATTGCATAATGAACCGGGGATGGGCCAGAGGTATAATTTTTTCATAGAATCCGTATTTTTCGTTCAACCGGGTTAAAAATGTGTAATTTTTCCCTTCGCCAAGACAAATAATAATTCCGGAAGAACATCCTATGGAAAAACTTTTTCTTATGGATTCTATAATAAAAGGAGTTACCAGGGTTTCCAGAGCCTTATTGTCATAATAATTAAGGTTCTTCCCGTTTTTCAAAAACCCAAGGGGAGAAACAGCACTTAAAAAAAATTTTTTATAAAATTTTTCAGGCCCTCCGAACCGGTTGATCATATCATAAATAAATACCGAGGAAAGTTCCTGCTTTTTCCGGAGATTATTTTCTATTCCGCATTCCTTTTCCATTCGGACCGGGTCGGTAAAAGTAATTCCTGTTAAACCTGACCCAAATCTTCCAGGATTAATTCCAAACACAGAAATTCTTTCACTGGTATCATTATAAAATCTTTTTGCAAATAATGCAGTCATCTCCATAATGCTTTTTTCCTGGTATGGATTCATAATGTCAATTCCTTTTGGAAGATCTTCTTTAAATTCAAGTGTCCTGTAAAAGGAAATAAGCTTATCCGCAAATGTTTTCTGCATTCAGACCTAATATTGCAACTATTCAAGAAAAAAAACGTTAAAACGTATAAAAAACACATTATGAGACAAATTCAAGATAATAGGAAAAAACGCCCCAAGAAGAAAAAACACCCGGTTTTATCAAAAGGGACTTCACTTGAATTCGACCATTTCTGGGCTGTCGACAAACTCATATCCTCTTCCAATGAATGCCCAAAAGGAATGCTATATATTCCCTGAACCTGAAACCGCTACTTACCTTTATTTTTATCCTGAATTTTAAACACCCAGGCATAGTGGCATGGTGGGTTTTTCCGGTCAGCAGGCGGGACCATAATACAAATTCCATCCTGACAATGATTCCATTTCAGGTTCCCTTTCTTCCCCAGCAGTGAAACGGTCGCACTATTTGGAAATTGAATTCCGTGGATCCTGATTTCGGAAGGTATTTTATTTTCACAGGAATCAGCCATATACAAAGCATAAACCGTTCCGTCAGGATTCCGGGTCAACGCCACTTTCCCTGTCTTATATGGAGCAACGGGACGTGAATTATAGATCGCTTCGCTGTTGATTTTCATCCAGTCGCCGATTTCTTTAAGTCTTGAATAAGCAGTATCTGCAAATTCGCCTTCCGGGGATGGCCCGATATTCAGGAGAAAATTACCTCCTTTGGCTACAATATCTATCAAGGTATGGATCAATTTGCCAGCCGGCTTATAAATATCTCCCGGCACATACGACCAGGAAGTGGCCATGGTCATACAGGTTTCCCATGGGTAATCCAGGGGTTTATCAGGGACTTGTTGTTCCGGTGTACGGTAATTTTCAAATTTACCAGGAACTTCACGGTCAACAACAAGCAACCCGGGTTGGTAACGTCGTGCCATGGCAGCAATTTTTGGAATATTGATATCCTGACCATTTTTGGGATTGACCCAACCTCCATCAAGCCACAGGATATCCAGTTTCCCGTAACCTGTCATCAGCTCTTCAATCTGTTTGTATGTAAAATCACAAAAACGTTGCCAGCGTTCAGGATATTTTTTAATATCGTAATTGACATTGCGGTTTGGAGTCGCCCATTCTTCCGCCCAGTAATCATTCGAATGCCAATCAGGTTTTGAAAAATAAGCTCCGGCTAAAAATCCTTTTGCGCGGAAAGCATTGAAAATTTCTTTGGCAACATTAGCACGAGGATTGGTATGAAACGGGCAAGCAACATCTGTAATCTTATAATCGGTTTGATGCGAATCGAACATGCAAAAACCATCGTGATGCTTGGTTGTAAAAATGACATATTTCATTCCTGCATATTTTGCAGCCTCAGCCCATTTTTCCGGATCAAAGCGAACCGGGTTAAAAGTTTCCTTCAGCTTTGTATATGCTTTGCAATAATCTGCATAATTCTTCATTTTCCTAAGGCACCAGGGTTCATCTTCCGAACAGAGCGACCAGGATTCAACGATTCCCCATTGGCTGTATGTTCCCCAGTGCATCAACAGGCCAAATTTCAGGTCTTTCCATTGTTCTATCTTTTTTAGAATTGCCGTGTCGGTTTCTGTTTCTTCATTAGTTTGCGCAAAGGCTGTCCCGGAAAAAAGAATGTAAAAGAGCAACCCTGTCAGGAATAATGCTTTTTTCATAAAAAATATTTTGAAAGAGTAAAATTACAGCTATTCATTTATATCTCCCCGGTTAATGTAAATCCGGATTTTTAAAATGGTTAAAAATTAGTTAACTTTGATTAAAAGAATTTCATTGATATTGTAATGGATATGGAATATTTTCAGGATAAAACCCGCAGAAAAAAATTTTTTCAGAAATCTGGTTCCGGGTATTTTCTTGTGTTCGTCCTGGCATTTATTTGTTTGCCGGCTGTTTCACAACAAAAAAAACATACTGCCATGATCGTTGAAAGTAAAAGTTTTAAGCACGAAGAATTTATTCCGCAGAAATATACCTGCGATGGAGCAAACATCTCTCCTGATCTGGAATGGTCAGGATTTTCTGGAAATACAAAATCGTTTGCCCTGATCTGCAATGATCCGGATGCACCTTCCGGAAACTGGATTCACTGGGTTTTATTCAACATTCCTGCCCATGTGAACCACCTGGGAGAGCATTTCCTGATCAGGAACCGACCTGTCCCGGAGATGACTGCAGGAGTTAACGATTCCAGGCAACTGGAATACCGTGGGCCTTGCCCTCCGGGAGGTATCCACCGGTATTATTTCCGGATCTATGCTCTTGATGAATTTATAAAAGCAAAAGAAGGCATTACTGCATTAGAGTTGCAGAGCCTGATGAAAGGGCATATTCTCGGGCAGGGGGAAATTATGGGAAGATATAAAAGGTAAAACGGATAAGGCTTCGGGAATTTAGTTTATTCCTCTTTCCTTTTTAATCTGTTCGTAGGCTTCATTGATCTGCTGAAATTTTTCCGTAGCAGCTTTTCTCACATCTTCACCCAGGTGGGCAACCATATCGGGATGATGTTTTTTAGCCATTTCGCGGTAAGCTTTTTTGACTTCATCATTGGTTGCAGAGGGAGTGATTTCAAGGACATCGTAAGCCCAGCTGACATTTTTTACGAACATTGCACGGATCGAAGAAAAGTCAGCCGGGTTTACGCCCATATATCCTGAAATCTGCCCGATGACATCGGCTTCCTCCTGACTGCATTGGCCATCGGCGACTGCAATTCCAAAAAGATAATGAAGAATCTGAAGGCGGGAAGGATAATCCATAAATTGTCCGACCTGCATACTCACATCCCGGATATTAATATCCTGTTGAAGAACTTCACGGAGAATCAAGATCATCCGGGAAGATTCATCCGGTCCGAATTGTCGGGAAAAAAAATCACGAACATAATCGAGTTCGGATCTTACGATCTTTTTATCGGCTTTCATAACAGCAGCCGAAAGAACAAGAAGGCTCATTGCAAAATCGCCGCGCGAAGTTCCCCTGTAAGCACTTGTTGCAGATGAAGATCCGTCGAACATGGATCCCATTGCAAACCCGAGAATAGCACCGATAGGCCCGCCGAATGCCCATCCCAGTCCTCCGCCAAGCCATTTTCCATAACCTCTCTTTTTTGGGGGAGTGCCTGGATTTTCAGGTTTTTTTTGCACTATGCTAAACAATGCATAGATAAAAAGAGCAGCGATTATAACAATGATAATAGTAGTCATGCCCGAATTAAAGGATCAGCTCACTCATTGGGAGACCAAATTCCTCTTCCATCTTAATATTTAATGTTTCCAACTGATTCAAAACCGGTTCATAAATTTCAGGAATCACAGGAATATGAACACCGGTAAGATTGATCTTGCCGGTCAGGATCATATCAACACCAATAGCTGCCGGTAATCCGACTGTACGTGCAATCGAAGTATCTGTTGCAAGTGTGCCAAAATCAAGCATTCTGGAGCGGATCACTTCTTTTTTACCGTCCGGGTATGAAGCCAGACAAACATGCTGAAGAACAACCATATCACGTTCTTCAAGTCCAAGTTGCATCTTTGCAATCATTTCGTCTGAGACCACTTCAAAAGTTGAATCTGTTCCCCGGTTCATTGGTTTTCTGTCGAAAAGTCCAAGCCACTGTAAAGCATCCAGTGCATATACATTTTCAGGAATATGCAAAGCATCAGCGATCATGGAACGGATTCCTTCCGGTCCCTTGTTATTCTCCTTTACTTTATATCCGATGGCAGCAAGCTGATGGCACATCATATCGGCAAATGTCATCCCTGTCATATCAAATTTATCGTAAGAGATCAGGCAGAGCTGTTTCATAACATCCAGGGTTTCGCACCAGCCCTGAAAACGGATCGTACCCCTGAACATGGTCTGGGCTTCAGGAATACCATAAACTTCCTTATAGGATATAGAATCCCTGTTGGGATACACTTCAAATGGTCCGACTTCCGGAAAATCAATTCTTATTGGATTTTTAAACAGGTCATGAGTAGGAATATCAACAACTTTCCCATGTCTCAGATACATGGCATCATTATTTCCTGCCAGGATAACACCTTTGGGACTCCAGGAAAATTTATACTTAAAAGGGTTTCCTGCAGCTTCCGGGGCAGGACGTGCACCGCAGAGCGAATAAAATTCAAGAACAGCACCGCCTTTTCCGTGAATCTGATCAATGATCCTCATGGATGACATATGGTCGATACCAGGATCCAATCCCATTTCATTTAACAGGATCACTCCTTTTTCCCGGGCTTCTTTATCTAATGCTTTCATTTCA
>JAUZOW010000125.1 GCA_030706225.1 Bacteroidota bacterium
GCCGGACTGGATTCAACCTGGGTGGGCGCAGAATTGACAGCCATTGACAGTATTCCGACAACTCAATATCTTGAAACAAATGTGTTTCCATTTATATCAGCTTCCACCGAACAGCATTTATGGATGCAGGGGGGGGTACCGGCTGCACAGTGGGTTTAAGGATCGTCCGTTCAGGGGAACGATTAAAAAAAACGATGGCTCAATTGAAAACATAGTGCTTCAGTATAACGGGGAGGAAACGCGTACGGATAAAGACCAATATTGGGGACCCACTTATAAATACTCCCCTGAAATTGTTATATTGAAATGGTTACCTGACAATATTTTGCCTTTGTGAGCTTCAACCGGTTTGATCCGGAAGAAGAAGCGATCCATGCATTTGACCGGATTGCCCATGAATTAACCAAAGCCAAAGGAGTAATTATTGACCTGCGAAATAACGGGGGTGGATCCACCACGGTCGGGTGGCAATTACAGAAGTACCTGACAAAAGGCAAATATTTTCTGAATTATGCCTGGGAAACGCGAATAAATGACGGTGCCGGTAAAGCAAACGGGAACTGGCTGGATGAAGATAAGGATTATTTTCTGAACAAAGCCTGTCGATTTGAGGAGCCGGATATCGAGGTAAAGCCGACGATAGAAGATTATTTGAAAGGGAAAGATATCGTGTTGGAGCATGCAATTAAAGAATTGAACAAATAACGCCTGCAACACATCTTGCGGACATCGAAAACCACAAGTGTTCGCTTTGACTCAAGCCGTTTTTACTCCGAAAATTTAATAACCTCTACCGGACAGCTATCTGCCGCCTCCTTTATTTGCTGCTCATAATCTGAATAATTGACTCCTTCAATAACTGTTGACAGATCTTTTACTACAAAAACCTCAGGGCAAATATCTTCGCATAATCCACATGCGGTGCAACCTTCTTCTATCCAAACTTTTTTAATAGCCATGATTTTTTATTTTTTTGTTATTTGATTATTCTTTTAATTGGGATAAATATCCATCAGCTTGCATTTCTTATGCTTCTTTTGTCCCATAAACCAAGGTCACTGCCCCTTTCTTTAGATGTTTCTTCAGGATGGAAACAGGGTCTTTATTTTTTTTGAGTTCTTCCCGATATTGTTGTCTGAACTCATTCCATCTTGCCGGGTCATGACCGAACCATTTCCGAAGTTCCGTATACTCTTTTTACTTTAATTTTCATTAAAATATTGTTCTGTTTTTAAGGCGCCTATCAATAATTTTAATATCTTCATTTACAAATATAAGGCAAAAATGACATAAAGTATCTCGCTGCTCAGCTGCGTGGATGTTTATTCAAAAACCCTAGAAAAATGAAGGCAATGAAGCAATCTCAAAGTACCGGACTTTCTCCCTGGTGGCGACGGGGTGTTTTCATCATCCTGATTATTGAATTTGCAGTACTGATATGGGTATCAACCGGAACCTATTTCCGGAATGTAGGACCACCGGTTCCTGAATCCGTAAAAGATTCAGCGGGTTCCGTTATTTTCAGTAAACAGGATATTATCGGCGGTCAGCAGCTTTTCCTGAAAAAAGGACTTATGAATAATGGAACACTATGGGGACATGGCGCCTACCTGGGACCTGATTTTTCTGCAACTTATTTGCACAATCTCGCCCTTGAGGTTAGGAACTACCTGGCAATGAAAAATTTCAAAGTGCCGTTTGCTCAACTTACAACTTACCAACAGGAGAGTCTTCAGAAGCAGTCTTATGATTTTCTGAGCAAGAACCGCTATGATGATATCTCACATACCCTGATCTTCACAAAACCTGAAATGGATTCGTACCATCGCCAAATTGATTTCTGGCAACAATATTTTTCAGGTTCAGCTGCCAGTCGTGGCATTCCTGTTACACTGATAAGCAATACAAGGGACATTAGAATTCTAACGGCTTTCTTTTCATGGTCTGCATGGGCAACAACGGCTCATATTCCCGGAAAAAATTATTCCTACACCAATAATTTTCCATATGAACCTATCATCGGTAATGGTCCTTCCAGCGCTGCTATTATCTGGAGTGCACTTAGTCTGATTGCATTGCTTGCCGGCACTGCCTTGATCCTGTTTGCGTTTGGCCGTTTTAATTACCTGGGCTGGCGAAGAGCAGAAGGGTTACCCCCTACCCACCTGTTACCCGGGAAACCTACCCCAACTGAGCGGGGATCCCTGAAATTCTTTGTAGTTGTACTTCTTTTATTGCTTATGCAAACATTGGTGGGGGCAGCCATAGCACACTATATTGCCGATCCAAAAAGCTTTTTTGGCTTTGATCTCACGGCCTGGTTCCCTACAAATATTTTACGCACATGGCATCTGCAGACAGCTATTCTCTGGATCGCCACGGCCTACATTGGAGGAGGTCTGTTTGTTGCATCGGCAATATCCGGAAAAGAACCTAAAGGACATAAGGTTCTGATCAATTTTCTATTCATTGCCTTATTGATCCTTGCCTTGGGAAGTCTGTCAGGTGAATTCCTGGGCGTAAAAGGTCTGATGGGGCGCTTATGGTTTTGGTTTGGTAACCAGGGATGGGAATATCTTGAAATCGGCCGTGGATGGCAATTCCTGTTAGCGGTCGGGCTGCTTTTATGGGCATTCATGCTTTACCGTGTTGTAAAACCCCAAAAGGGATTAAAGGGAGAAAAAGAATTATCGACACTTTTTTTACTCGCTGCTTTAACGATTCCGGTTTTTTACCTTCCGGCGTTTTTCTTTAATTCAAGTACAAGTTTTACTACCGTCGATACCTGGCGTTTTTGGATTATACACTTATGGGTAGAAGGTTTCTTCGAACTGTTTGCCACGGTAATGGTAGCCGTAATGTTCTATAAACTCGGGCTGGTGACTCTAAATACGGCCACAAGAGTCATTTACCTGGATGCGGTATTGTTTCTTGGAGCAGGAATTCTTGGAACAGGGCATCATTGGTATTGGACAGGACAATCTTCCACTTCCATGGCTATTTCTGCGACATTTTCAGCTATGGAAGTTGTCCCTCTCATCCTCCTGGCTCTGGAAGCTACCGATTTCGCTAAACTCATGCATTCGAGGGTCGATGAAAAGGGAAATAAAACCCTGTTTCCCCATAAATGGACATTTTATTTCCTCATTGCAGTAGGAGTATGGAATTTTATAGGAGCAGGGATCTTTGGTTTCCTTATTAATTTACCTGTGATCAGTTATTATGAAGTCGGTACAAATCTGACTCCCAATCATGGGCATGCAGCATTGATGGGGGTTTTCGGGATGCTGGGACTTGCATTTGTCGTATTTGCGATTCGCCAGGTCGCTTCCGATAGTCACTGGCAGCGCATTGAAAAATTTGTCAGGATCTCATTCTGGGGACTGAATATCGGGCTTGCCGGCATGATTATCCTGCAATTATTCCCCAGTGGAGTTTTGCAATTTGAAGATGTGATAAAAAACGGATACTGGCATGCACGAAGTCTGGAATTCACAGGACAAGATGCGATGACTTCTCTTGCCTGGTTAAGACTTCCTGCAGATATTATTTTTATTGCAATGGGAGTTTTGCCTTTACTATATGCAGTGGTTTCTACTTGGTTTTCGGCACGAAAATCTAAGGAATAGAAAGATATAAAATTTGAATCGGATAAACTCAATAAGGGTTTAAAACTAAAATAAAATAGCATCAACATTTGAGTTTACACAATCCTTAGTTATAAGCCGTCAGCAGCGATTAAAATGAGAATCTGGTCCATACACCCAAAATATCTTGACTCAAAGGGTCTCGTAGCGCTCTGGCGTGAAGCTCTTTTAGCAAAGACTGTTTTAGAAGGTAAAACAACAGGTTATCGAGATCATCCGCAACTGGACCGATTTAAAAACTCTAAAAATCCACTGGATGCAATCAACCAATATTTAAGTGGAATTTATGATGAATCTGAAGACAGACATTATAATTTTGATAGTGCTAAATTCAGAAAACCTATTATTCCTATATTCCTTACTGTCAATGAAGGGCAAATATTATTCGAATTCGAGCATTTACTTTGCAAATTAAAAGTTCGTGAAAATAATTTGTATCGAAAATTAAAAGAAACAAAAACCATTATTGCTCACCCAATGTTTAAAATAATTAAAGGTGAAATTGAGTATTGGGAAAAAATTAAATAGGATTTTAATGTAACCATTGCTGGGAAAGTGAGTTATAAAAATATTTTTTATTAAAAATTTTATATTGTTATCCCCTTTCTTGATAGCGATGTTAAGTTGTCATAAGGAAGAAAGTATTTCTTATCCGAATGTATATGTTGATTCCAGCATAATAATCCAGGAATTTGATAAAGGTTTCTATTGGACTTTTGAAAATGATTCAACCCACATTACAGACTGTACTTATGTTAATAATGTCCACACGGGCTATTACAAGAATTGCGCCGGACATGAATGTAAGTAATATCCATTACTATGAATTATTTTTCTATTATTCCAATACTTTGATAGGGTATCCTTCCGACTTTCTACACGTTAAAATCAGTAGGTTTGGTAAAGAAAGTATTCCATTATTCTGCCCATAAAGAGGCCTGGAATATAATAAGATGGAACATCTTTAAATAAAACTTTTACTGATAAATAAGGCTTAGAGCGGCAAAAGCCAGCAAAGTTACCCTTCGAAAAATTCTTTCGATTAATGCGGAATTAAAACCGTCAAAGGGCGACTTCCTATGGGAATGGTCGCTCTCAATAATATTTAAACAAGATATTGAACGCCTTCGGCGTTCCGGAGCGTCACGGGCATTCACCTGTTATTGATTTTAAACGCCTTCGGCGTTCCGAGTTCGGTGTTCCACATCCTTCGTCCTTCGTGACGCGTGACACGTGACGCGAAAAAGTAGCGGAGTAGCGAAACTGCGGAGTAGCGAAACTCTGAAACTGTTTTTCGCGTCACGCCCGTTACGTCTTCCCGTTACGTCTTTTTTTCCTGGTTTCCCACTCCCGGGAACCCGAATCAGATCTTCCTTTCTTAAAATCCCTGCTTTCTTTTCGTTTACCTTTCCCGTTAAAAAAGCGACGTTCGTTAACCGTGACTTTCGACTCCCCATCTACAAAACCGGCAGAAAGATCAATGCCATTGAATTCGGCTTCTGACAGGGCCTTTTTTAGAAAACCGGCGTAGTCCGAATCTACTTCAAAAACGGTCTCCTTCCTGCTAAGAGTGATATCTCCAATCCGGATTCTCTTTCCGGGACTGTATCCATTAATCAGTTCGATCAGATTGCTGGGATACATTCCAGCAGACTTCCCTGCATTGATCACCAGCTTTGTAAATGATGACACCTCTTTCCTTCTTCTGTCACTTCTGTCATTTCTGACCTGACCGGATTCTTTGTCATTTTCTTCATTTACATTGATGTCCTTTGCATTCCGGTAATATTCCAGAAACCGGTTAAATTCAAGTGCAATAAACCGTTTTATGACATCTTCTTTATCGAGCCATTCCAATTTACGGTATATTGCAGGAAGGTAAGGGTCGATCTCAGAATTTTCGATTTCAACATTTTCCATTTTATGGATCATATTGAAAAGTTGTTTTTCGCAGATCTCCCGTCCTCCGGGCACCTTTGCAGCAATGAAAGGTTTTTTGATCAATTTTTCGATTTGCCGGATCAGGTGTTTTTCCTTCAGGTTGATGATTGCAATCGAGGTACCTGCTTTTCCTGCACGACCGGTTCTTCCGCTTCTGTGGGTATATGCTGAAATATCATCCGGCAGAGAATAGTTGATGATATGGGTCAGGTCATTCACATCGAGTCCGCGGGCGGCTACATCCGTGGCTACCAGCAACTGTAAATGCTTCATCCGGAACTTTTGCATGACACTGTCGCGTTGTGCCTGGGAAAGATCACCGTGAAGCGCTTCTGCATTGTAGCCGTCAGCAATCAGTTTGTCGGCAATATCCTGAGTATCCATCCGGGTGCGGCAAAAGATAATCCCGTAAATCGAAGGATAATAATCGACGATTCTTTTCAGTGCCGTGTATTTATCCTTTGCATGAACAGTATAGTACAGGTGTTTGATGTTTTCGGCACCCGAATTACGGTTGCCGATGGTGATCTCCACCGGATCATTCATGTATTTTTTAGCAATGACTGCTACTTCACCGGGCATTGTAGCCGAAAACAGCAGCGTGTTCCTGGTATCCGGTACTTCCGCCAGAATCTCATTGATACTGTCGAGAAAACCCATGTTCAGCATCTCATCCGCCTCATCCAGTACCACGGTATTAATTTCGTTCAGCTTTATTGCCTTTCGATGCATCAGGTCGATCAAGCGTCCCGGTGTAGCTACAACGATCTGAACCCCTTTTTTCAGGGCTTTGATCTGATTTTCAATATTACTTCCTCCATAAACAGGAAGTACGTGAAAATCTTTCATATATGCAGCAAAATCACTGAGATCGCCTGCGATCTGGACACAAAGCTCCCTCGTAGGGCTCAGGATCAGAGCTTGTGGTATATGCAGATTTACATCAGCTTTTTGAAGCAAAGGCAAACCGTATGCTGCGGTTTTTCCGGTTCCGGTCTGTGCGAGTGCAATGATGTCGGTTCGATCACCCAAAAGCAGCGGTATTACCTTTTCCTGTACCGGCATGGGAACCGCAAATCCCATATCCGTAAGTGCCGGCAGTATTTGTTTGCCGATGCCTAATTCCTCAAATGTAACCATCCTGATCGCTTCCTACTCAACCACTGTTACGTTCACGGCATTCAGCCCTTTTTTCCCTTTCTGTATTTCAAATTCCACAACATCATTCTCACAAATTCTGCCAGAAACTTCTGATTTGTGCACAAATACTTCTTCTCCGGTTTCATCCACCTTGATAAATCCGAACCCTCTAATTTCATTGAAAAATTTAACTGTTCCTTTTTTCATTTGATAAATTATTAAAATGTTTCCCCTTTAAAATTGTCTTGTAAAATATTACCAGGACTAGGGGTGAGTCCTGACAACGTTTATTTTCCTGCGAATATCAGCCTAAGGCGTGAATCTGGTTAGTTTTATATTTTTAAAGATCATATTCCGATTTATCTCAGGTATCCTACTGTATAGGCAGCGACACCTGATACTTTAATGAAAAAGATTGGATTTAACCGAGCTTGAGGAAAAATTATATGGGCCAGAGGAATCGTTTCCTTCATAAAAGTGTGCAAAGGTACGAATAAATAACTAAATACATGCAAATGAATTAAAATACAGAGTCATAAGGGAGTAACTTTACCTCTTAAATCGCTGAACAGATTTTGTTTACTCAGATTTTATCAGTAACATTATTAGAATCTGTACAGGCCCAGATATTCTCATTTTAATATCTGTCCGAAATAAAATATTCAAACCATGTCAAACCGTAAAATAAATTTTGTATTACTTATTCAGTAAAGCAGGGATTTTTTTGCAAAAAACGTCTATTGTTAGTTGTTTCTTACGCCTGCAACTGAAGAATTGATCTCAGATCCTAAGCTTGACCACAGGTTGCTTAGAAAA
>JAUZOW010000126.1 GCA_030706225.1 Bacteroidota bacterium
GATTGAAGAAGACGATATTTAGATATTTAATTTCTCTGCGAAAAACTGCATAGTCACCATGAATCCGTGATGAAATTTTCCGGACCTTTGCATTTCTTTTTTTGGATCAGGGAATCAATGAATAAAAGAGGGAATGCTAATGAACTGGGAATCGACAAGATTGGCAAATTGCTTATGCAGTATTCTGTTCCGGCAATCGTTGCTACAGCTGCAGCATCTCTATATAATATCATTGACCGGATTTTTATCGGACAGGGTGTCGGCCCTCTGGCAATATCAGGTTTAGCGCTGACTTTCCCACTGATGAATATTCTGGCTGCTTTTGGCTCCATGATCGGAGTCGGCGCCGGGACAATGGTTTCCATCCGGTTAGGGCAGCACGATCGTCGCGAAGCCACAAAGATTCTTGGCAATGCATTGATGTTGAATATTATCCTGAGCCTGTCGGTTGCCCTGATCATTTTCATATTTCTTGACCCGATTCTGTATTCCCTTGGCGCCAGCCCGGAAACATTACCCTATGCGAAACGATTTATGCAGATCATTTTGATAGGCAATATCTTCCCACATGTTTACCTGGGACTGAATAATATCATCCGTGCTTCCGGTTATCCGGGAAAAGCTATGGCAACAACACTGACTACAGTGGCTGTCAACCTGATCCTGGCTCCCCTGTTTATTTTCGTATTTCACTGGGGTATCCGTGGCGCTGCTTTCGCGACAGTCTGCGCACAATTTACAGGAGCCGTAATATCCGTTCTCCACTTTACGAAAATGGAAAGCTTTGTAAGGTTTTTGCCTGGTTACATGAAGCTGAAAAAGAAGATCATCCGGGACATTATCTCCGTGGGAATGTCAAATTTTCTGATGCTTATGTGTGCAAGTGTCGTGACCTCCATAATTAACCTTGTTTTGAAAAATCATGGAGGAGACTATGCTATCGGAGCTTATGGGATCATCAACAGTGTCGGGAGCCTTGTCGTAATGGTTGTCATCGGTTTTACACAGGGAATGCAGCCAATCACTGGTTATAATTTCGGGGCACACCAGATCCCCCGCGTCATAAGAGCTTACAAGCTGACGGTTATTGCTGCAACCATCGTGACTACATCCGGCTTTCTGATTGCTGAAATCTTTCCCAAACTGATCTCCTCTGCCTTCACAACAAACCATGAAATGATCGACCTGACTACAAACGGAATGAGACTTAATTTGATCGTGTTCCCGGTCATCGGGTTCCAGGTTGTCACCTCCAACTTCTTTCAATCTATTGGGAAAGCAAAGCTTTCCATTTTCCTGTCCCTCACACGACAAGTACTTTTCCTGATCCCGGCATTGCTTGTTTTTCCACATTTTTGGGGGTTGAACGGCGCCTGGCTTAGCGGCCCTTTCGCCGATCTCACCTCCTCTGCCACAACCTTCATTGTATTGTCATGGATGATCAGAAGACTCAGAAGAGAATATGCATGATTTACGAATTACGAATTACGATTTATCACTTAGGTTTTTTTTCTAATTTCGAAAAAAATATTCCAATGGAAAAGGCAGAAGGCAAGAACGTTTTCTCTATATTTATACCATTGATTTTCATTATTTTACTTTCATGTATATCTGACAGGCCAGCTTTGGGTCAGGCCATCGTTCCAAACGACTGGGAAAACCAGCATCTTACAGGGATCAACAATCAACAACCTGTAGCGACTTTCATTCCTTATTCGGATGAAAATCAGGCATTTGAAAACGATTGGTCAAAATCCCCCTGGTATCTGCTGCTGAATGGAACATGGAAGTTTCACTGGTCAAAAAATCCCGATGAACGGCCACTGAATTTTGACGCTGATGATTTTGATCATACCGGCTGGAATGATATTAATGTTCCGGTGACTATTGAAGCTGCGGGTTACGGATATCCCATTTACGTTAACATCCCATATGAATTCAAGCACCTGATGAAACCCGACCCTCCTCACGTTCCTCATGATTATAACCCCGTCGGATCTTTTTTCAGAACCTTTGAAATTCCTTCTTCCTGGTATGGACGCAGGATTTTCCTTCACCTGGGTGCTGTAAAATCCTTCTGCAATGTATTTGTTAACGGTTACAGAACCGGTATGGGAAAAGACGGTAAAACTCCCCTGGAATTCGACATTACTAAATATCTCCGACCCGGTAACAACAACCTTGGAATCGAAGTATTCCGGTGGTCCGACGGCTCTTACCTTGAATGCCAGGATATGTGGCGGATGAGCGGGATCAACCGGGATGTTTATCTGTACTCCACTCCGCAGGTCCAGATTCGTGATTTCTTTGTCAGAGGCGATCTTTCCGATAACTATAAGAATGGTATTCTCCATCTGACCTCCATTATCCGGAATTTCAACCCCGCTCCTACCCCTTCGGGAGATAAAATCACAGGGAAAGGATGCTGGAAACTGGCCATAACGCTGTTCAACAGTAAAAATCCCAAAGATATTGTCGCATATGAATCCATCCCGGTTCAAATTCCTGCATCCGGGGAAGATACCGTCAATTTTAAAAAGAAAATCCCTGAGCCTCTGAAATGGAGTGCCGATTATCCAAATCTTTATAACCTGGTTCTCACCCTTTATGACGAAGAAGGAAGGATTATTGAGTCTACCGGTTGCCGGATGGGTTTTCGCTGCTGTGAGGTAAAAAACGGACAATTCCTGGTAAATGGTGTTCCTGTTATGATCAAAGGTGTCAATCGTCACGAGCATGATATGATCACGGGGCATGTTATTTCAAAAGAATTGATGCTGCAGGATATTAAACTAATGAAGGAAGCCAATATGAATGCGGTCAGAACCTGCCATTACCCGGATGATCCTTACTGGTATGACCTCTGCGATGAATATGGTCTTTATGTGATTGACGAAGCCAACATCGAATCGCACGGCATGGGCTACAACCCGGATCGCACCCTTGGCAATAACCCGGAATGGAAGGAAGCTCACCTGAATCGAACTCAACGGCTTGTGGAACGCGACAAAAACCATCCCTGTGTGATCATCTGGTCACTGGGAAATGAAGCCGGCAACGGATGCAATTTCGTTTCTACTTATGACTGGATCAAACATCGCGATCCCTCACGTCCTGTCTGGTACGAACGTGCCGAATTGAGTTATAATACCGATATCTTCTGTCCGATGTACGCTCCCATTTGGGAGTTAAAAGAATATGGATATACAAAACAGCTTCGGCCTCTCATCATGTGCGAATATGCCCATTCCATGGGTAACAGCGACGGAAATTTTCAGGACGACTGGGATATGATCGAAAAATATCCTCAACTTCAGGGAGGATGCATCTGGGACTGGGTCGATCAGGGATTGCTGAAGAAAGACAGTCTTGGACGGAATTTTTATGCATTTGGCGGTGATTACGGGCCGAAAGACGTTCCCAGTGATAACAATTTCAATTGTAATGGACTGGTTGCACCCGATCGTACGCCCCACCCCGGGTATTATGAAGTAAAAAAAGTCTATCAATCAGTAAAGATAAAGCCTGCCGATATTGCTTCCCATTCTATTGATCTGATAAATAAATTTGATTTTTACGATCTTTCAGAATGCTCGCTAAACTGGGAAATCCTGAAAAACGGAAATCCCTTCCTGAAAGGAGAAATGCCGGGTGATTTACGAATGGCTCCTGGAGAACATAAAACCATCAAGTTGAATATCCCCTCCTATTCTCCGGAAAAAGGAAGTGAATATTTTTTAAATATTCATATCTGCCAAAAGGAAAATCGTGGCCTCCTGAAAAAAGGATATATCCTTGCTTCCGAACAAATTCTGCTGGAAAAAGGAGAATTCACTAATCCTGAACCGAAAAAGCATTCCAGAATCAGGTTAGAAGAAAATCCTGACGAATATACCATTACCGGTGAAAATTTTATTATAAAATTCAGCCGTACCCAGGGTATCTTATCTTCCTTTATTTTTCAGGGAAAAGAACTGATTAAAAAAGGATTCACTCCAAATTTCCGCCGTGCACTGACCGATAATGATATCGGTAATGGTCTGTATAAACGGTGCCGGTTCTGGTTTGATGCAACCACGAATCACAAGCTAACAAAGATGACTGCTCAAATCATGCCCGATCAGTCGGTTGTCAGGATATTTTCAACTTACCGGCTTCCCGATACTTCTTCTTACGTGGAGATCAATTACATCATTAATTCCTTCGCTGCCATTACCCTGGATGTTCACCTGGTTCCCGGAAAAGGAACTCTTCCCGAAATACCACGGCTGGGTTTGAATATCCAGGTGGATTCATCCTTCCGTAATATTTCCTGGTACGGAAGAGGTCCATGGGAAAATTACCGGGACAGGAATGCATCTGCCTTTATTGGTCTTTATCATTCCACAGTTGATGATCAGATTCCGCCCTATGTAAGGCTTCAGGAATGTGGATACAAGACCGATGTCCGTACTCTTACCCTAACCGGTAAAGGCCCTGTAGCACTCCGGATCACAAATTCATCACCCTTTTGCTTCAGCGCTCTTCCCTGTGCCTATGATGATCTGGCAACCTATACCTGGGGAGGAAAACACCTGAACGATATTGTCAGGCGTGATTTTACGGATCTGAACCTGGATGAACGACAAATGGGGGTTGGTGGAGATGACAGTTGGGGCGCAAGAGTCCATGAAGAATATACCATTCCGGCGAAGGAATACTCCTGGAGCATCACGTTACAGCCGGTACTATTAAATAATTCCAAGTAATCTATCTATATTGTGAAAGAAGTTCCTGTTACCCGGCTAAAAAAAATCTTACGGCAATTTGCTCTTCCTCATCCCGTATCTATCGTTTCCCCGCTGGGATCTGGACATATTAACGACTCTTATCTTGTCAGTACCGGTATCCCTGAAGAAAGCGGCTATGTCCTTCAAAGAATCAATCATATAATCTTCAAGGATATAAACGGACTCACGAACAATATTCTGATCGTTACCCGCCACATTGAGCAGGAAATCCGAAAGCAACCCGGCCGTTTTGGTCATTTCAAGCCGTTGCGGGTTATTCTGACAAAAGATGAAAAACCGTTTTCCCGCGATGAAGAAGGAAATTTCTGGAGATTATTCAACTACATAAGTCCATGCCATAGCTATGATCTGGTTACGGATCCTGATATTGCATATGAAGGGGGAAAGGGTTTCGGAAACTTTATGTTACTAACCTCAGGAATTGATGCTTCAACACTGATTGAGACCATTCCAAACTTTCACGATATTGCCTTTCGTCTTGATCTTTTCAACCAAAGCATTCAAAGGGATAATGCAGGACGGGTCAGTGAAGTATCTCCCGAGATTGATTTCGTCATGGAGCGAAAGGATGAAATGTACCGGATCAGGCAACTGGCAGAAGAGAAAAAAATCCCATTACGTGTAACACATAACGATACCAAGCTTAACAATATCCTTTTTGATGAAAATAATAAGGCAATCTGTATTGTAGATCTGGATACCGTGATGCCCGGGTATATCCTGTATGATTATGGAGATGCGATCCGTACAGGAGCCAATACCTGTAATGAAGATGAAAAAAATACCACCAGGGTCGCACTCAATCTTGAGCTATTTGAAGCCTATTCAAAGGGATACCTGAATGTTGTAAAAGAAATTATAACACCCTGTGAGAAAGAGAACTTTGCGTTTTCTGCCCGTTTCATGACCTTTATCATCGGGCTTCGCTTTCTGACGGATTTCCTTGACGGAGATATCTATTATAAAATTGCTTTCCCGGATCATAATCTCCGGCGTGCAAGAGTCCAGTTTGCCCTGATGAAAGATATGGAGAAGAATTATGATAAAATGAGAAAAATTATTGAACATTGCTGATAATATAAAAAAGTAAATCCCTTATATGAAAACATTGCGCTATTTATTTCCGGCTTTTCTTGCTGTATTACTAAACTTTAATCTTTACGCACAATCTGAAAAGATCCAGGTAATACCCAAACCTGCAAAAATAAAAGAGATTAAAGGCACTTTCCGGGTGGATGCATCCACCAGCATATTAATGGCAGGTAAAAATGAAGATATTGTCCGGAACACTCTTTTCCTTTGTGAAACATTACGCCAGGCAGGAGGGCCTGTTTTAAGTCCTGTTGAGATGAACAGTAAAAACAAAAAGAAACAGGCCATTATTCTTTCACTGAATGATCAGGGAAAAATCCCGGCTGAAGGGTATATTCTGAAAGTAACGCCAAAACATATTTTCATTCAGGGAGGAAGCGGAGCCGGATTGTTTTACGGCATCCAGACCTTATTGCAGCTCATGCCTCCTGAAATTATGAGCAGCAACAAGCTGAAACCCGGCATTTCATGGGATATTCCTTGTGCTGAAATCCAGGATAGCCCAAGGTTTCCATATCGTGGAATGCACCTCGACGTTTCCCGTCATTTTTTCGGGAAAGAGTTCATTAAAAGATATCTTGACCTTATGGCAACCTATAAAATGAACACTTTCCACTGGCATTTGACCGATGACAACGGCTGGAGGATTGAGATTAAAAAATATCCCAGGCTGACGCAGATTAGCGCATGGAGAGCAGATCATGAAAATCTGCCATGGAGAGAACGGCCCGCACAAAAAGAAGGAGAAAAAGCCACATACGGCGGATATTACAGCCAGGATGACATCCGCGAAATCGTTCAATATGCGAAAGACCGTTACATCACAATCATCCCGGAAATTGAAATGCCGGCTCATTCCATTGAAGTACTTGCTGCATATCCTCAATTTTCATGCACCGGAGGCCCGTTTACGGTTCCTACCGGCAGCTACTGGCCTAATATTGATATTTTATGTGCAGGAAATGATTCCGTATTTACATTTATCGACGATGTTCTCACCGAAGTAGCAAACCTTTTCCCTTCGAAATATATTCATATCGGAGGGGATGAAGCGGACAAGACAAGATGGATTGCTTGCCCGAAATGCCAGAAACGGGTTAAGGATGAAGGATTAAAGAATGAAAAAGAACTTCAGAGCTATTTTATCAAACGAGTCGAAAAAATCGTAATCTCCAAAGGGAAGAAAATGATCGGATGGGATGAAATCCTTGAAGGAGGCCTGGCTCCTGAAGCTACTGTCATGTCGTGGAGAGGAATTGAAGGTGGAATTATAGCTGCCAGACAAGGACATGACGTCATAATGACCCCTACCAGTTATTGCTATTTTGACTATTGCCAGGGAGAATCCGGCTATGAACCCACATCGATCGGGGGATATCTTCCTCTTAAAAAAGTTTATTCTTACGAACCCCTGCCGCAAGAGCTTTCTTCCGCTGAACAAAAGCATATTCTGGGTGCACAGGCCAATATCTGGACCGAGTACATCCCTATTCCCTCACACGTGGAATATATGGCTATCCCAAGAATGCTGGCACTTTCGGAAGTAGTATGGA
>JAUZOW010000127.1 GCA_030706225.1 Bacteroidota bacterium
GTCAGCATCCTGGATCCACCTGTTTCGATGCGATTGATCATTCCGATCGGATTTGAAGTCACACCGAAGGTGGAGTACCAGTCTTCACCGGTAGCCGAACGCAGATCCAGAGCATAATTTCCCGAACCCGGAATAGCAAAGTAGCCGGCATGAACAGCCAGTATGATAAGGTTCCCGTTATACATTTCTTCCAGAGTATGAGCAGTAACGGCAGCAGTAGGGCAATTGACGCATTTATGTCCGGTATAATCCTCCAGAAGAACGGTCCGGTTTACTGTAGAAGTATCGGTTCCTGTCCCCTTTTGTGTAAAATACGGTTCTTTAACTTTATCGCAGGACCATAGTAACAATGCGGCAAAAGAAATGAATAAAAAAACAGGCTTACAGACTTTCATAATTGCGGATATTATTTGGATTGGGGTTTAAAAACTGGTAGATACTGAAAGAGAGATTCCGCTTGAAGCAGGAACATAGCGGCAAACGCCACCTACGCAAAGGATTCCTTCCCGTTGACGGCCCCATGACAGGGAAACACGGGTAGAATGATAGTTAAAACCGGCATTGACAAGGTAATAATGCAATTGTTGATCTTTATCGGAATTACCATAATTCCATTGGTCCTGGACTGACATGAACCATTTGGGGGCAATAGTAAATTCGACCAGGCCGGCCACCCAGTTGCCTTTGTCCTGAGAAGTGAATAAGCCCTGCAATTCCCACCGGAGAGTATGTTTTCTTGTCAGATAATGTGCCATATCGATCACACCGATCTGGGCATGAACATCCGGATATTCATTGATATGTCCTTCGATGATATCCTTATTGTATGTCTGATAGAGGTAAGAAAAGATTCCTTTGGCTTTTTTCCCGAATCTCTTGGTAACTTCCAGGTTAAGGTCCTGGTAGTAAATGTCTTTCCCGATACTGAAAAAATCAGCTTTATATCCTTTGGTTCCGGGTTGGTCGAGTACGATGGTATCGTTGACTGTTTCTTTGTTAATGGAATTGACCTGGGCATAATTCAAAGCAACATTCCATCCGGTTTTACCGCCAAGAACCGTATTTTTCGGAACCGTGAATGTAAGCTGACCCTGGAAACCCGCTTCACCGTTAGGTTGTGTGGCATACGGGTACATTGAAGCCAGTGCATAATCGTGTTCGAGTGTCACCGGAGGCAGGTAATTGATATCAAGACCGTTTGTAGTTATTGACCGTTTCGATTTATAGCTCATGTTATCCAGATATTTACCCGCGACCATGATACCTAATCCTTTTTGTGAAAAACTCAGGGATGAGTACAAACCCTGGCCGTTTTTATAAATATAGTGGTTCATTGCTGAAGGATCGTTGATTTTATATGCATATTCAGAATAAAAATCGAACTTTCCGGATGTAAGATTAAGTCGTCCCGCCATAGCGGCAATATTTTCAGGAAGATTCAGCTGAAGGACTTTACTGTTATAAATATAATCCAGGGTTTTCCCTTTCTGGTAATCACTTACAAAACTTCCACCGACGATAATTCGGGTCTTTTTATCAGCCAGGTTTTTAAATATGTCATTCAGATAAAATTCCGCATCTGCACCTTTTACGATTCCGCGGTTGTTATCCTGGTATTGATTCCAGTAATAGCGCTGATAACCGTAAACTCCTTTGATTGTAACACCTTTACAGGGAGTAAGACGGACTCTGAGCCCTTTCAGCGAATTGTCATATCCCAGATTCCAGTTCTGATAAGTACGAAGGACCATTCCATTACCGAATTGCTCATAAAAGTTACCGGCAGTAACCTGAATCAGATCTGTTTTATAATCCAGGTAATAATAAGGTATTCCGGATCCGTCATATTGAGCATCATAACCCAACAAAGGAGGGAGATAGGATTCAAAACGGAGTCCTGCAGAAAAATCCCCATAAGAATAATTTACAGATGTAAATCCGTTCAAACGCGCGACTTTCCCGTCAAGCGTAGAATCGGTGATTCCCATTTTGGAATCGTTCATATAATACTGCCCATCGGCCTGGAAATTTCCGTGAATTTCAGCATTTTTAATAAAATCCTGACCCTGGACAGAAACAGAAAAAAATGATAGAAACCCAAGTCCTGCAAGGGCTATATGGCTTAGTTTTTTCAAAGGGATATGGTTTTAAAGAATATGTACTGAAAACGATTATTTAATCTTGGAAATGTCTTCTCCGGCTTTGATTCTTTTCAGAAGATCAAAATAGATTTCTTCATCACCATCGGCAAAACCTTTATGGGTATATACGACTTTTCCGGTTCCATCGAGAATGAAAGTATAAGGAATATCATCACCGACATTCATGGCACGTTTCAGATCCCAGTTATCATCCAGGAGAACTTCATAATCCCATGCTTTTCCATTCACAAAGGGAAGCACTCTGGATGTATATCTTGAATCATCAATGGAAACAGCAACCAGTTTAACACCGGTTTCTTCTTTCCAGTCGTCATAAACCGTTTGAATTTTATTAAGTTCCTTAACACAGTTGACACACCATGTAGCCCAGAATGAGAGGATGATCGGGTTTCCATGATTTGAGATACTGTCGGTTTTAAAAGGTTGACGATGAATATTTTTGACCATAACCGAAGGAATCCGGCCAGCTTTATCATTCGTAGTCTGAGAAAAACCTGCCAAGCTTATACATGCGAGCAGAATAAAAAGAATTGATTTTTTCATGATTAGGGTAAACAATTAAAGGGTTAAAATTACTTATCTCAGATCATATAAATTTCAAGAATTTTACAACCGGGATCCGGGAAGAGCGAAACCTTTTCGGTAATAGCAGGAAGCAGAATTGTTTCACCGCATTTTACGTTCTCCTGTCCGTTTTCGCTGGAAACCTTCATGGCTCCATTAATACAAAGAAGAATCACGAAGCTGTCAAGTTCCATATAATCTTTCCGGATAGGGCGGTCAAATTCCAGGAGGTTGCAGATGAAGTGAATATCATCTACCAGAGGAACAGTTTTATTAAGGTTTCTTTGGTAATGTGTATGGCAATGGTCTGGTCTGGAATAATCAATCGCCTCAAGAGCAAGTTCTGTATGGAGTTCCCGTGGTTTCCCGTTGCTGTCGACACGGTTCCAGTCAAAAATTCTGTACGTCGTATCAGATGTCTGCTGGATCTCTGCAAGAAGGACTCCGGGCCCGAGAGCATGGATCCGTCCTGCCGGGATGAAAAAGACATCTCCCTGAGAGACTTTCTCCACATTCATTATTTCAGGAAGGGTATTACGGTTCAGATGATCCAGGAATATCTTCTGATCTATATCCCGGTTAAACCCGTCAATTATTTCTGCATCCGGCGATGCATCCAGGATATACCACATTTCAGATTTCCCGTTCCCGATTTTCCGTCGGGCCGCCAGTTCATCATTGGGATGTACCTGTATGGAAAGATACTGACGGGAATCAATAAATTTTACAAGGACCGGAAATTCGTTTTTAAACTTATCAAACGCTTTTTCCCCTACCAGGTCATCCATAAAAACTTCAACCAGCTCATTCAGATCATTCCCTTTAAGAAAACCATTGCTGACTTTGGTTCCCGAACCTTCAACACCTGAAAGGACCCAGGCTTCCCCACAATTTTTCAAAGGAGAATAATCGAGACCAAGATTTGTCAGGATTTTCTCTCCTCCCCATATCTTCTCTTTAAACAGAGGTTTGAATTTTAATGGATATAAACGGTTCATCAGAAGATCCGCGTATTTGTATTCTATGTAATTTTGGGAAAAACAAGACAAAAATACAAATTTAATTATATCCATATCATAATATTTTATGATCCGTAGTATATGCGTTTTCTGTGGTTCCGGTACCGGAAATGACCCTGTTTACAAGGAAAGAGCCCGCAGGCTGGCAGAATTATTTCTTCAGAAAAGAATTGTCCTTGTTTATGGAGGTGCCAATGTAGGATTAATGAAAGTACTTGCTGACACTATGCTTGAAAATGGAGGTAAAGTGATCGGAGTCATGCCCCGGTTACTTGTGGAACGGGAAGTAGCTCACTATCATCTGACAGAAATGCATATTGTGGAAGATATGCAGGAACGTAAAGCACTCATGTCGGATCTGGCTAATGGTTTTATTGCATTGCCGGGCGGATATGGTACAATGGATGAGCTTTTTGAAATTCTGGCCTGGAATCAGCTGGGAATGATTCATAAACCGGTTGGACTGTTGAACATCAACGGATATTACGATTTATTGATCCGGATGCTTGACCGAATGGTGGATGAAAAATTCCTCCGGCCTGAACATCGTGCCAGATTGATCACCGGTGATGATGAGATAGAAATGTTGGAATCAATGGAGAACTACAACCCGGTCATGGCAGAAAAATGGATTGAACGTTTAAAAGAAGGAAAAATCTAAAGAAGGATGATCATTCTGGGAATTACGGGTACTTTGGGAGCAGGAAAAGGCACGATCGTGGATTATCTTAAACGGGAAAAGGGATTCACACATTTTTCCGTAAGATCTTTCCTGCTGGAGAAAATCCGGGAAGCAGGTTTGCCTGAGAACCGCGACAGCATGTATGAACTTGCAAATAAACTTCGGGCAAAAAATGGCCCTTCCTACGTCATCGACCAGCTTTACCTGAAAGCGCGCGAATCCGGAAGAAACTGCATCATCGAAAGCATCCGTACAACCGGAGAGATTGAATCTTTAAGGGAAAAAGAGCATTTCTACCTGCTTGCAGTAGATGCAGATCCTGAAATCCGTTACCAGAGGATCCTTCTGCGCCATTCAGAAACCGATGCCATTTCCCGGGAAACTTTTATGAATAATGAATACAGAGAAATGAGATCCACGAACCCGGGAGAGCAAAATCTGAGAAAATGTATAGAAATGGCTGACTTCCTTCTCACAAATAACGGCACCAAAGAGGACCTGGATCATCAGGTTGAGAAGATTCTTTCTGTTATCCAGCCATAAAAAAAGGCTGCTTCCTATTGTGGAAGCAGCCTGCGGGTCAGTCCATCGATCGCTATTTATTGATCACGACCTTAAAGATTGTATTTTTCTTCCCGTGTGAGAAGACAATAGAATACACTCCGTTGGGTAATGCACTCAAATCAAGCTTTTCCTTGAAAATTTTCTGTACTTCGAAACCGGATCTTTCGTACACCTTTATTCCCAAATTATTAAAAACAGAATAGCTGCAATCCTCTTTTTTACTGGTAGTTATGCTTACCGTAAACAATCCATCGCCCGGATTGGGATACACAGTAATATTCATATTATTGTTTTCATTCCGTGTTCCTGTTATCACTACGTAAAGAGAATTCGATGGAAGGGAAGTACATCCGTTAATGGTAACTGTTGCTTCATAGTTGCCAGTTTGGGTCGCCACATAAATTTTCCCATTAGCACCAGGAATAATATTCTTTTCATAGTACCACTGGTTACCCACATCTACACTGCTGATCAGGGTATCATTCTGTTCATAAATAACCGGAGCAGCAGGAATTGGGTTAACTGTTACATTAAAGGAAGGAGAAACCATCCCCTGTCCACAACTATTGGTTCCTGCGACTGTAATAATCCCTGAAGAAGCAGTATCTGAGAAATCAACCAGAATCGAATTTGAATTGAATCCTGAAGATATAGATGCTCCCGGAGGTAATGTCCAGACATATCCGGAAGCATTTGGAACCGGAGAAACATAATAGGACACTTCTGTTGATCCTTCACAAACTGCAGCCTGTCCTGTGATGGGGCCAGCGTCGGTCGGCAAAATATCGACATTAACCATTAATGCAGGTGAAATAGCTCCATTCCCGCAAAGATTATTGCCATAGACCGTAACCGGCCCGGAAGATGCATTCGAAGCAAAATCTACGGTAATGCTGTTGGTTCCACCACCGGAAACGATGGACGCACCTACGGGAAGTGACCATACATAGGTCACTGCATTTCCAACCGGATTCACGGAATAAACGATTCCCTGTGAACTCTGGCAAACAGAGGATGCCCCCTGAATGATACCTGCAGCTTCAGGAATATCATTTACCTGAATATTAAATACCGTAGGTATTACCGGGCTGCATCCTGAAGGATCTGTATAAATGACATTTACCCATTGAGGTCCGGCATTATTCCAAAGAACCTGAATCTGATCGGTACCCTGCCCCCAGGTAATCGTCCCTCCTGACGAAATCGACCATGTATAGTTGGTCTTTCCGCTTTCCGTTATATAATTGTAAAAGCCTGAGTTTATGCATAATGTATCGGTCCCACTAATAGTGGCTACCGGAGCAGGTGTCACATTAACCGGATAAACTGCAGGATTCTGGGCTGTACATCCATTCGGATCTGTATAATTAACCATGACCACATTTGATCCGGTAAATGTCCAGGTAACCGTAATCGTGTTACTGAAAGGTGTGCCACCGGCGATCACAATACCGCCCGGCGATACAGTCCAGTAATACATGGTCATTCCGGCCTGTGTTGTATAAACATTTCCGGGATTTCCCTGACATGCAGTGAGTGGCCCTGTAATAGTCGGCACAGGCAACGGGTTAACAGTGATATTTTTTACCGTCGAGACAACTGCCGTACAACCGTTATTATCTGTATAATTCACGCTGACAAACTGTGCACCGGGTGAATTCCATGTAACCGTAACCGAATTACTTGTCAAAGTCCCTCCGGCTTCAATATTACCTCCGGAAGATACAACCCACTGGTAATTCGTCATACCGGGCTCTGTTGTATATACATTACCGGTTGTATGATTACATATCGGGGAAGGACCTGTGATTGTTGGTACGGGTAACGGATTTACTGTAATAATAACCTGTGCACAGGCAGAATTGTAATTACATGGTGATCCGTCTTCGTAACGTCCGTAATAAGTCGTAGTTGCCGTTGGACTTACGGATAGTCCATTGCCGGTTCCCACCGATGTACCGCCACAGGAAGAGGTATACCAATGAATGGTTTCGTTATTACCGCCTCCACCTCCTTGCAAGGATAAAACGCTGCTTTGTCCATAGCATATCACTGCCGGTATCGCTGTCGCTGAGGTAGGATCCGCTGATTTCTGATCAACGGTCACGGTTACCGTCGCACAACCCGAACTGTAGCTGCACGGTGCGCCGTCTTCGTAACGTCCGTAATAAGTCGTAGTCACCGTCGGACTCACGGATAATCCATTGCCGGTTCCCACCGATGTTCCGCCACAGGAAGAGGTATACCAATGAATGGTTTCGTTATCACCGCCTCCGCCGCCTTGCAGGGAAAAAGCGCTGCTTTGTCCGTTACATATGATTGCCGGTGTCGCAGTAGCTGAGGTCGGATCACCTGATTTCTGATCAACCGTAACGGTGACCGTTGCA
>JAUZOW010000128.1 GCA_030706225.1 Bacteroidota bacterium
ATTTACCGGGATACAAAAGCTCAAGCCTGCGATGGATATTCTGCATGCCAATGCCTTTTCCCGGGTCTTTGTCAATCATTGTACTCTTTTTGATGTAATTCTTTACATCAAATTCAATCCGGTCGGATTTAATGTCAAGATGAATGAATATCCCCGGTTGTGCAACCGTCTTACTGCAGTGTTTGAATGCATTTTCCACGAAAGGGATCAACAGCATCGGGGCAATGATCTTTCCGTTGGCAGAACCGGTCATTTTGAATTCGACAAAATCTTTCTGGCGCAGGCGCAATTTTTGCAGTTCAATGAAACTCTGCAGATAGTCTATCTCTTTTTCCAGCAACACAGTATCTGAATTCGAATCATAAAGCATATAACGCATGATCGAGGAAAGTTTCATCACGGCGGCAGGTGCATCATCCGATTTTTTATAAACCAAAGAATAAATGTTATTCAGTGTATTGAATAAAAAATGGGGATTGATCTGTGAACGAAGCAATATTAATTCACAAGCCTGGTTCTGAAGCTTGAGTTCGGTTTTCAGCTTTTGTGCTTCATACCAACCGATGGAAAACCGGATCAGCACGGAATATGCTGTGTAAATAATAACCAGCCGGATGGAGTTATAAATCCAGGTTTTTTCAATTACGATCATCTTTTCGGGAGGAGACGGAACCAGGTATTTCCAGTAAGAATACTCAAATCCGACTCTTACGAATACAATTATACCAAGTATTGCAAGTGCTACCGGCACAGCAAACCATTTCGGACGAATGGATTGAACCGGCGATATCAGGAAATAGATTGGATAAAAAGTAATCAGGCCTGTAAAAATATAGATAATGATTTCATAGTAATATTCAGTATATGAGCTTATTTTGATATCCTGAATATATAGAGGAAATAGTGCCTGGTTGATTATGTAAATCCAGAACAGAAGGTGGATAAGTATTTTGTACCGGGTTTTCATCTGTCATCATTTGTAATACGAAGTTACGCTTAAAATATCGTAAAGTAAAGCAAATGAAATTGCTAATCGGTTTACACGGAAGATCATCCGGCAGAATACTGAAAAAAATCGATGAAAGCCGGACAGGAAATAATAAACATTCGCTAAATTGTGAATATATTTATCCTGAAGAATATAAAAGCCCGGAGATGGGTTTATTTATATGACCCGTATTAAAATCGGCATTTTGTTGATTCCTTTCCTTCTGGCTGCAATGGAAATCCATGCACAGCATCATTATAATTTCTTCTATGGAAAAGTGATGGATCAGGCTACTCATCAGCCCCTTCAGAATGTCAATATCCAGATTCTTAAGACTCATAAAGGCACGGCTTCGGATAATAAAGGAAATTTCTCATTTTATATCGATACGCTTCCTTCTTTTCTTTCAGCCAGCCATATAGGATATTCAACCAAAACGGTACTTCTTGACGGAACTTCTTTTTCGCTGAACCTTTACCTGACACCCGTTGTCAGCACTCTGCCTGAGGTTGAAATAAAGGCATCCTGCGAGGCTCTGTTTAAAAGCCGGGTATTTGATGTCAGGGATTATGAAATCGACAGCGGGAAGATCTTTATGGCCCTTTACAACATAAAAAGGTCAAATTACGAGCTGGCCTGTACAAACCTGGAAGGGGATACGCTGGCTTATTCCGGGTTATTACCTTTTTCTCCCCGGAACTTTTTCCTGGATTGCCTGGGGTATCTTCATATTCTGAGCCATGATACGGCGTATCAGATATTTATCGATAAGGAGAAAATCTATATGATTCATCCCTCTCCCATGAAAAAATTTAATGAAGTCCTGGCAAATTGTGTTGCTTCCTCACCTGATGCATTGTATTTCAAAAAGATGCATCATAAAAGCCTGGATGCTGAATATTATGGAATTGACCGGAAAACACTGAAACAAAAAACATTGGCCAATGTCAGGGATGAAAAAAAGCTGAACATGCTTTCCCGGAATAAGGACGATGCATTTCTTCTTTATTCCTCAGATATTCCGGATGACAAAGATGCTTTCGTAGATTGGAATTTTGTGCGAAAGATCCTTTACCGGCCTGTGGAATCCGCCCTGTTTCGGTGGAAAGATTTCATGGTTATCATCAATATTCCGGACAACCAGGTGGAATTTTACGACAGTGGGGGCGCCTTTTCAGGAAAACTGGTCTTGAAGACAAAGGAAATAGAAGGCCGCTGGACTCATGAGATATTGATTGATGAAGCAGAAGGCAGTGTATATACCAGTGGACTGAAAAATGGAATTTGTTCGATTTACAGGATTGATCTCAATAACGGAGATCTTCATCGACGGGCTACCCTGGAGCATCCCTTCCCGCTGAAACTGAGGGTTTATAACGGTTTTGTTTTTTATCTCTACAGCGTTCCCGGTGAAGCTGACAATAAAGCTTTATTCCGTCAAAGATTATAAAAAAAGGGAACTATCCATTGGAAAGTTCCCTTTTACACCAGATCAAACAACTATTATGAGAAAATAATTATTTCACGATAGTAAGTTCATTGATAAGATTTTTATCACCGGCGAATTTATCGATGATGAAAAGTACATAGCGGATATCCACACAAATCGTACGCTGCAGATCCGGTTCAAAAGAGATATCGCCGCTCATAGCTTCCCAGTTCCCGTCGAAAGCTAACCCGATCAGTTGCCCGTCAGCATTGATAACAGGACTGCCTGAATTACCACCGGTAATGTCGTTGGTAGTCAGGAAACAGGTTACCATTTCTCCGTTTTCACCATACTGGCCGTAATCTTTGGCTTCGTAAAGATCTTTCAGTTTCTTTTCAACGATAAATTCTTCATTATTGGGATCTTCTTTCTGCATAACTCCCTTAAGGGTAGTATAATAGTCGTAATGTACTGCATCGGCAGGGAAATAGTCCAGAACGGAACCATAAGTCATTCTCATGGTGCTGTTTGCATCAGGATATTTTACCAGGTTAGCATCCATTTCGCGGAGGCCGGCGATGAAATGACGATTACCTGCAGAAATTTTCGTACGTGCCTGCTGGAAGGATCCGAGATATTTTCCGACAGCTTCATTCATAGAATTGGCGATGATCGGAACGATGTCCTTCTGCATGACTTTCAGTGACGGTTTTTTCAGGAATGCATACATTCTTGTGGAATCTGTATAGATGGATTTGCTGAAAACATCATCCGTAAAGGCATCGATGTCATTCATATAATCCACTTCGATAGTGTTGAAGATGCTGGGAAGATCTTTCTTTTCGACATCATTTTTATAAATCTTCAGCATTTCGGAGAAGGTCTTTTTTTCTGTTGCAAAATCGGTTGTCGAAAAATGTTCACGGGCAATACCTTTCATTTTTTCGGCAGTTTCCTGGATTTCTTTTTTATCCTTCTTCTTCAAAACATCGGTCATACCGTTGAATTGGCTGGAGAAATTCAACAGATCAAGGCCGGCGCCTGCCAGGTTGGCATAAAGGAAAGGTTTGGCGACGGCATTCAGTGATTCATATCCCTGTTTCAAATCGTCCAGAGCGGAACCGTATTTTTTCTCCCGTGCAGGATCTTTTTTTGTCCATGCAACAAATTCATTTTCAATAGATTTCTTCTTGTCTTCAACTTTGTTGCGAACCAGCATTTTAGTTTGTCCGATGAGGTTTTTCCAATAATTGGCAATACCTGCATAATTACTGGCGTATTCGATTTTCACCTTTGTATCGGCATCCATTCTTTCTTTCATAACATCCAGCTCTTTACCGAAAATCTTGATAAAAGCAGGATACTGGACATTCAGATTATATTCAAGGCCATAAGAAGTCAGGTAACGGGAAGTCGATCCCGGATATCCCCAGATCATGGCAAAATCGTTCTTTTTGATCCCTTTCAGACTAACCGGAAGGTGGTATTTAGGTTTCAAAGGGGTATTATTCTTGGAATAATCTGCAGGATTTCCGGTAGAATCGGAATAAATACGGAATACTGTGAAATCACCGGTATGTCTTGGCCACATCCAGTTATCGGTATCACCACCAAATTTCCCGATAGATGAAGGGGGAGCCCCTACGAGACGGACATCCCTGTAAGTCTGGAACACAAAGAGATAATATTCGTTTCCTGCATAGAATGATTTTACAGTCACATCATATTTACCGTTTTCAGAAGCACGCTTTTTAAGGCGGGTGCTGATTTCTTTCACTTTTTCACCACGGGCTGATTCTTTCAGTGTATCGGAAAGAAAAGGTACAATAGAATCCGTGACGTTTTCCATCCGGATAAGGAATGAAGCGGTCATTCCTTCATTGGCAAGTTCTTCATCTTTATTCATTGCCCAAAAGCCATTGGCCAGATAATCGTGTTCAGGAGTACTGTGTTCCTGGACAGCATTGTATCCGCAATGATGATTGGTAAACAATAAACCCTGGTCGGAAACAATTTCTGCAGTACAAAAAAATCCGTCAACGGTCCCGTGTGCAAGACCGACAATAGCGTCTTTCAGACTGGAGTGATTGATGCTGTATAATTCTTCAGCAGTCAGGTGAAGTCCCATTTTCTGCATATCAACATAGTTGAGGCGCGGGATTAAAAGAGGCAGCCACATACCCTCATCAGGTGGATTGCCTGCGAAAAGCCTCGGTGAGGAGGAAAGGATTAATAAACCGGCAAGAAAAATATTTCTCATGGCCTTCATCATCCTGGAATAGCCAGAACCGGTAAAAGATTTCATGTTTTTCATTGGTCTAATTTAAAGGCAATTTCTTATCAGGGTGCAATTTTACTTAAAAATCTCGTTTCTCTTTTGTTTTTTTGATGAATGGGATTTTTGATCGATGACCTGCCTTTTTGACAAGATAAAACCAAAATGGTTTTTGACCAATAAATACATGCGGTTATCTGTAAAATAGATATATATATCAAGAAAGGTTGTGATCCTGCAGATATTTTAAGAATTTTGAAAGTCGAATTTGTTTTCCTTATGAAGAAGATTTCCCGGTTTTTCGATTTTAAAAAAATCGCCTCGCATTTCTGTTTATGGCTGCTCAGCCTGGCACTGTTCCTGGTATTGATCTATTATACCCGCGGATTTCGCCTGGATGCCCTGGATTTCAATCTAACTGTCAATATTCTGATGACCATTATTTTTCTTGCCATTTCTGTGTATATCAATTTGCTGTGGCTGATACCCTCCTTTTTTAACCGGAAAAAATACTTCCTCTTCTTTGTCCTGGAATTGATGAACATCCTGTTGTTCATTGTTTTGAATTTTATTGGATCTATGGCATTTGAGAAATCTCCCAGCTTTTTTTCCATTGAAGTTGTTGCAGAATTAATCCTTGTCCTGATCTTCCTGATCATCTCAACACTGATAAAATTCACACAGGATTCCATTGCTTTACAGAATGCGGAGCTTAAAATCAAAGAAATTGAAAAACAGAAAATTGAATCGGAATTGCAGGCACTAAAAACGCAGGTAAATCCTCATTTTTTCTTTAATACACTCAACAGCCTTTATTCTCTAAGCCTGGAAAAATCGGATAAAACGCCGGAAATGATATTAAAGCTTTCAGAGATGATGAGATATATCCTGTACGAAGCCAAAGACAAGATGATCCCCATCTCGAGACAGCTTGAAGTCATGAAAAGCTACATTTACCTCGAAAGACTCAGGTCAAATGAAACTCTTCGTTTAGATTTGGAAGTCAAGGGAGAAATGATAAGCTCCCCTGTAGCACCTTTGATCTTTATTCCCTTTGTGGAGAATGCATTTAAGCATGGGGCAAAATCAGGGAAAGTGAATCCTTACATCCGTATTTTCTTTGACCTGGAATCCGGAGAAAAAATATTTTTTATGATCGAAAACAATAAAGACAAGGAAATATCTTTGATGCCGAATCAAAAAACAGGGATAGGATTGTTGAATGTCAAAAAACAACTGGAATTACTTTATCCCGGAAAACATAACCTTGAAATCACGGAAAATGACGATATTTACCATGTCGAACTGACTCTGGTAACCGTATGATAATCCGTTGTCTTATTGTTGATGATGAACCCCTGGCTCAGCGGGTCATAGAGCATTATATTGAGGATATTCCCTTTCTGACGCTGGTTGGTAAATGCAATAACGCTATTGAAGCGCTGGATTTTTTCTATAAACAGCCCGTAGATCTTGTTTTTTTGGATATTAACATGCCAAAACTCGGTGGACTGGATTTCCTTCGTTCCCTGAAAAATCCACCTAAAGTCATTATCACTTCTGCATATGCGGAATATGCCATCCAGGGATTTGAATTGGATGTGATTGATTTTCTGATGAAACCGTTCGGACTGGAAAGATTCCTGAAAGCGATCCATAAAGCCCAGGAACTGATGCGGAGTCAGGAGATCAAAGCAGAACCTATGCACTCTGACCTGAAGGATGAAACTTATATCTTTGTGAAATCCAACAAGAAAACCTTCCGGATCAATTTAAGTGATATTCTTTATGTGGAAGCACTGGGTGATTATGTCAAGATTTTTACCATCGACAAAATGATCATCAGCTATCAGTCACTGAAGAACATCGAGCGGCTTCTTCCTTCAAAAACCTTTCCTCGTATTCATAAATCGTATATCGTATCCTTAGCCCATATTGATCTGATTGAAGGAAATCAGGTCAAAATTCGCAATCATTTTCTCCCGATAGGAACTAACTTTAAAGCGGATTTTGAAAAATTGATCCGTTTGATTTAGGCTTCCTGAGATTTTACCGCTTCTGAAGGTTTCTCTTCCTCCGGTAACTTGACATTCCTTATGATAAACGACTGATAGATCATTATAAGCCCGAACAATGCAGCCAATCCCCCCAGAATTCGGACTACCCATATAACGGCAGAAAAAACCGCATAAGGATTGAAGATAAATATCACCCCGAGGACAATTGTAAAAAGCCCGTTGAAAAGAATTACATTTTTATGAGAAAGATCTTTTCTGACATTTACAAGAATGACCAGCTGGGAAATGCCGATCATAACCGCCCACACACCGGCAAGGATCATAAAGATCCGTAGAGAGTCTTTCGTAAAAATTATAATACAAAGGCCAATGACAATGCTGGCAACCGATTGAAGCATTAGCAAGGCAATTCCTTTCTCTTTTTTCAGGCGATAAATAGCAGCGATCACCAGAATAATACCGATTATCAAAACTCCAAGGCCAAATATCCATACGATTTTTTCGATCACTTCCTGGGAGAATGACATCAGGAGAATGCCCAGTAATATGGCAATCAGCCCATTCAGGGCAAGGAACCACCAGTTCTTATATCTAATTGTTTCCATAAAGAATTGATTTACCCAAATATAAGAAAATATCCGTGATATGA
>JAUZOW010000129.1 GCA_030706225.1 Bacteroidota bacterium
GGCTTTCCGGCAAGGCGCCGACGGAGTGTTGGTATGCGGTTGCCATCCGGGAGATTGTCACTACCAGGAAGGAAATTACAAATGCCTTCGCCGGTTTAAGTTGTTGCAAAAATACTTTGCGCAGATGGGGATTGATAAAGAACGATTGCAGCTGGAATGGATCAGCGCCAGTGAAGGGAAACAATTTGCCGCGCTGGTTGATAGAATGACCAAAACCCTTCTGGAAATCGGTCCCGGAAAAATAAAGAGTTTACCGGAAACAGAAACGATAAAATTTTAAGCTATGACTTCCGAAGAAAACAAATCCAAACTCAGTCTGGCTATTTACTGGGGCGCTGCATGCGGAGGTTGCTGTGTATCGGTTCTGGATACTCACGAAAAGCTACTCGATATCGTAGCAGCCGCTGACCTTGTATTCTGGCCAATAGCCATGGACATCAAATACAAAGATGTCGAAAATATGCCCGATCACTCCATCGACATCACACTCTTCAATGGCGCCGTAAGAAACAGCGAAAACAAACACATGGCATTGACTCTCCGTAAGAAATCCAAAATATTGATAGCTTATGGTGCCTGTGCTTATCTGGGAGGTATTCCCGGACTGGCAAACCTGTTTTCCAGAGAAGAAATTCTGAAAAGAGTTTATGAAGAAACCGAATCTACCGTTAATCCGGATAAAGTACGACCGGAACCGGAAACTTCAGTTGCAGAAGGGAAGCTGGATATCCCTGATTTTTTCGATAATGTATATCCTCTGAATCTGATCGTTGATGTCGATTACTATATACCGGGCTGTCCTCCCCAGAGCGAAAGGCTGGTGGAAGTATTTACAGCTATTGTTTCCGGTAAGGATTTACCACCGAAAGGCAGTGTAGTCGGAGCCAATGAAAAAACAAACTGCGACGAATGCAAGAGAAAAAGGACGGATAATAAGGTGGTAAAACAGTTTTACAGGCCCTGGGAGATCATGGATGACAAAGAGACCTGCTTTCTGGAGCAGGGAGTGATCTGTATGGGACCTGCTACCCGCGGAGGATGCGGTGTACGTTGTGTGGAAGGTAACTCTCCCTGCAGGGGGTGCTACGGACCTCCGGCAAATGTAAAAGACCCGGGTGCCAAGATGATGTCGGCTATCGGCACTATGATTGATGCCAATACCCCGGAAGAAATCGATCAGATCATTGAATCCATTGTAGATCCTGCCGGGTTGTTTTACCGGTTCAGCGTGCCCGGTTCAATCTTAGGGAGGAAAATACAATGAAGACCATTCAGATTGACCCGGTAACCCGTCTGGAAGGCCATGGAAAGATTGAGATTTTTCTCAATGATGATGGAGATGTTGAAAATGCATATTTCCAGGTCCCCGAACTTCGTGGCTTTGAAAAATTCTGCGAAGGCAGGCCGGCAGAGGAACTCTCCAGCATCGTCACCAAAATCTGTGGCGTATGTCCCGGTTGCCACCATATGGCTTCCGGGAAAGCCCTGGATGCTGTGTTTGGTGTAACCCCACCTCCTACCGCTCTCAAGCTGCGCGAACTCTTCTATATGGCTCATTTTATCCACAGCCATATCGCTCATTTCTATGCTCTGGCAGCACCCGATTTTGTAGTCGGACCTGAAGCCAACCCGTCAGAAAGAAATATCCTCGGTGTAATCAATAAAGTCGGGATTCAGATCGGTACAGAAGTGATCAAACAACGGCGACTGGCCCAGGAGATCCAGGCACTGCTGGGAGGCCATCAAACCCATGTCGTTATGAACATTCCGGGAGGTGTCAAAAAAGGATTGACGGAAGAACAACGGGATGATATTGTGAAAAAAGCGGAAGGTTTTGTTGAATTTTCGAAATTCACCATGCAACTCTTTAAGGATGTGGTTCTGGGAAACAAAAATTATGTCGATCTTATCCTTCATGGACCTTATTCGCTGAAGCTCCATTCGATGGGGTTGGTCGATGAAAAAAACCATGTTAACTTTTATGATGGGAAAGTCCGGGTGGTGGATACCGTAGGCAAAGAGTTGTATAAATATGCTCCACATGACTATCTTGATTATATTGAAGAACATGTCGAGCCCTGGACTTACCTGAAATTTCCATTTCTGAAAAAAATCGGCTGGAAAGGATTCATCGACGGACAGGAATCCGGTCTTTACCATGCAACCCCACTTTCCCGGTTAAATGCGGCTGATGGAATGGCAACTCCCATAGCTCAACAGGAATATGAATTTATGTTTAAAACGCTGGGAGGAAAACCGGTTCATGCAACGCTGGCGATGCACTGGGCACGGCTGGTTGAGCTGATCTATTCGGCGGAACATTGCCTTGAGCTCGCGAAGGATCCGGATATTACCGGCAAAGTATTGCGGACACCAATTGAAAAGATCGTCGGGGAAGGTATCGGCACTGTTGAAGCCCAGCGGGGTACGCTTACTCATCATTACTGGACTGACGATAAAGGGATGGTAAGGAAAGTAAACCTGATCGTCGGGACAACCAATAACCACGGCCCTATCTGCATGTCGATTAAAAAAGCAGCCCAGGGGATTATTAAAAAGGGAGAAGAAATCACCGAAAGCAGTCTGAATAAAATTGAAATGGCTTTCCGTGCTTATGATCCATGCTTTTCCTGTGCTACTCATTCCCTCCCCGGCCAGATGCGATTCATTCTGAATATTCATGACCGGCAGGGAAATGTTATCCGCTCGATAAAAAGAGATTAACATGAAAACTCTTGTCCTTGGGATTGGAAACGACATTCTCTCGGATGACGGGATCGGGCCAAGGCTTGCCGGAGATCTGAGCTCAGAATTCAAAAATCCCGAAATCAGTTTTCAGACTCTTGCGCTCGGGGGACTTGATATTCTTGATCTGATCAGAGATTTTGATAAAGTAGTAATTCTGGATGCGATCCGTACGGAAAATGGAGTACCGGGGGATGTATATCTCTTTACCCCTTCCGGTTTCAAAGGAACTCAATATCTCAGTAATCTTCATGATATACAGTTTCCGGAAGCGATTAAACTCGGAAGAAGGCTGGGAATTAAAATAACCAAAAATATCCGGATTATTGCGGTAGAAATATCCGAAGACCGGATCTTTTCAACTGAATTTTCCCCTCAAATCAAAGAAAACTATCCGCAGATACGAAGAGATGTGCTCAGGATTCTGAAAAAGGTCGTGACGCGTGACAAATCGTGACGCGTGACGCGTCACGTTCATCAGTACAGCAGCCTCTTTATATAGTGAGTATGCAACAACTCGTATGCTTTCGGACTCAGAGGTTCTTTCAGAAATTCCTCGTAAAGTTGAATTATTTCCGGGTTTTCATGAGCCTTACGTATCTCCAGACCACTTTCTTCTGCATACAAAGCTTTTACCCGTTTTAACCGGATTTCAGGATTGGTAGGGATTGGCTGGCCTCCGCCTCCCAGACAGCCTCCGGGACAAGCCATGATCTCGATCAGATGAAACCGGTTCTTATCTGCTTTGACTTCCCGCATAATTTGCCTGGCATTCGCCAGTCCATGAGCAACACCGATTTTCAACTCAATACCTTCCAGGAAACTCCACTCCGGCAATACATTTTCCAGCTTCACGGAAGCTTCACGGATCCCATCCATTCCCCTTACAGGTGTCACTTCCAGGTTATCGAAAGGGACTTCCCGCCCCGTAACCTTCTCATATACCGTACGAATCGTCGCTTCGGCAACTCCACCGGTAGCTCCGAAAATCACCCCGGCACCGGAAGCTTTTCCCATGATCGAATCATAATGATCATTAGGCAATTCATTGAAATCAATTCCTGCCTGGTTTATCATGATTGCCAGTTCCCGGGTCGTCAGTACATAATCTACATCTTTAAAGCCGCTGGAGCGCATTTCAGGACGATCGGCCTCAAACTTTTTCGCAGTACACGGCATGATGGAAACCGTGACAATATTTTCAGGATCCAGGCCTCGTTTCTGAGCATAATAGGTCTTGGAAAGTGCACCGAACATTTGTTGAGGTGACTTACAGGTTGATAAATGGCCGATACAATCCTGGATTGTCTGCTCAACAAACCGCACCCATCCAGGCGAACAGGAAGTAGCCATGGGCAGGACAACCGTCGGATCTTTGTCTTTCAAGGCTCGTTTCAACCGGTCAAGAAACTCCGCACTCTCTTCAACCACCGTAAGATCGGCAGTAAATGCTGTATCCAGGACAGAATCAAAACCGAGCCTCCGTAAGGCCGAAACCAGCTTCCCCGTAATTCTTTTACCAGGATCAAAGCCCAGATCCTCTCCCAGTGAAATACGCACAGCCGGCGCTGTTTGGACTATCACATGCTTTTCCGGGTTAAACAGGGCATTCCAAACCTCCTCAATGTAATTCTTCTCAACCAACGCACCCGTCGGACACCGGTCAATACATTGGCCGCAACTGGTACAGATGACTTCAAATAACGGTCTTTCATAAAAGGTAGATATCTTCATATTGCTACCCCGGAAAGCTACTCCTACAGCGCTGACACCCTGGATCTGCGAACATGTTCTCACACAACGCTGGCAACGGATACATTTGCTGTCATCCTTGACAATAGCCGGAGAAAGTTCGTCAATGGTATATTTTTTATCCGGAACCAAATCGAGGAATAACGGGCTGATAATCTTGAATTCTGATGCCAGCATTTGTAATTCGCACTTGCCGTTTTTATAGCATTTTGTACAATCAGCATTATGTTCCGAAAGCAAAAGATCGATCATGGTTTTTCTGGCATTCCTCACTTTAATACTGTTGGTGAGTATTTCCATTCCCTCTTCCACCTGAGTAGCACAGGAAGCCACCAGCGATTTGACGTTTACTTCTTCCACAAGGCATACCCGGCAATTTCCGGCAATCTGGAGATCTTTGTGATAGCAGAGTGTCGGGATATGGATGTTAAGCTGGCGGGCTGCATCCAGTATCGAAGTTCCGGGCTCCACACTTACTTTCAACCCATCAATCGTAAGAGTAATATTTTTACGTTTAACCTCAGTCTGAACCGGAAACCGGTAATTCTCATATTTATCCTCTACCTCATCCTGTGCAAGCTGAATACTAACCCCGATATAGTCATACAGATCCTGCCGCTTGAATTTATATTCCTGTAATTCCAACAGTTCGGAAATGATCACATCGCTGAACACCCCCAGTGTAGCACAAACCTCCTTCGCAGTAAACCCTTCGGCAAAGCGTGGTGGCGCAATGTCTTCCATATAGTTCAGCAGCAGACTGCGATCGGCGCTGTGGATCGAAGAAGCCAGAATGTTGTACAGCGTACTCGTTATCGAATGGAATACCATCGGATCCATGGCCTGGTAATTCATAAAAGTAAGGTTGTTTTCCAGCGACAGGATCCTTGCATTAATCCTTCCAAGAATTCGTTCCTTTCCAACCATCATATACTCATGGATAATGAGGTTGGTCCGGTAGGAAATATGTTTCAATGCCGCTTCATTTCTGGAATACCATTCCAGGGGATTGCTCTTCATGCGGGCTAACAGGAACAACAACCGCCGGGTTACATGATAACGGGGTGATGGAACCCAGCTCAGAAAATTGCGCGTGAACGAAGCATCCACATTCAGCTTAAGGTCAAGATATTTCAGCATCCAGTACCGCTCAAAAGTCGGTTTGGTGATATGCAGGTTTCCCATCAGGATGCGAAAGAAAATTCCCGGATAAGCAAGTATTTTCGGGATGAAGACCGGCTTGACAGTTATACCCAGAAAGTCGCGGGTCGCAATATCAAACAGCTCCCGGTGAGATGTGGAACCGTCGGGACTCGCTGCATAAACGGCATAATCGGGAAGAAGATGGCTTTTCTGAATGATCAGCAGGATCAGCTTGGTCAAATCGTTGATATGAATGTACGAGACCGCGGATTCGCCTTTTCCTCCCAGCATCCGGTGATCATACCCTTTTGAAAGCCAGGTTTCCAGGAACTTATACAACGGAGGATACTCACACCAGTCACTGAAAACAGCCGCAAACCGTAGGATCGTGCAGGGAAATATTTTTGAATGCTCTTTCAGGAATTCTTCCCCGAATTTCTTCGTCCGTGCATATGCATAATCCGCATCCGGAGGAGTGTTTTCAGTCACGACCTCACCGGGTTTCGGGAAATTACAGGCAGCCAGGGAACTTGCAAAGATGAATCGCTTGATATTCAACTGCCGGGCAAGCTCAACAACGTTTCTTGTGCCATCAATATTTGTCCGCTGGTATGCCGTATTATCGGTATAATCAAAATCATAAAAAGCCGCCAGGTGAAGAATAAAATCAGCTCCACCGTTTTTTTCAATCATATCAACAATTTCCGGAATGCGAGAGGCATTGGCGATATCCCATTGAATCCAGTGGACATTGGGATGGAAATGAATCCCCGCTTCACTGGCAGATCTCCGGGCAATGGCAAATACCGTGAAATGATCCTTGACAAAATCCATAAAATGCCTTCCCACAAAACCTGAAGCCCCGGTAATTACAATCGATGGCAATTCCGTTCTCATTGGTGTTTTTCCTTTACAGATAAAGTTTTACGGTATAGCAGATATACAATCCATATTGCCAGACCCATAAATCCGTCGGCAATACCTGAAAATAACACCATAAAGATCTGCTTTTCAAACAAATAATAAGAAATAAGAAATAATGTAGCCGAAAATTTTGCCGAACAGGAAAGAATGATGAGCCTGGAAGAATGTTTCAGGTCGAGAGCAGCCATGATGTATGCGATGCTAACGACGAGGTGGAATACCCCTCCCTGGACAGCAAAGAATTTTTCTTCCAGACGGAAGCCAAACCATTCGATAACTGAAACAGGCAGGACGATCAGTGAAATTCCAAAACCAATGGAATGAAGGGCAATCAGCCACAGGATCCATTTCAGAAGCAGTTCATAATTTAAAGCCGGCATTTTCATAAAAGAACGGTTTTAAATTAGTGTACCTGAGATAATTCTTTTAAAATTAAACAATTTTCTGATAATACAAAACCGGAAGATTGTCGTTTTTCACCGCTATCCGCCTAAAGCGGACGCTAAAAACGCTAAAATATTAAAGTATCTTTGTCATAAAGTTCTTAGCGTCCCGGGAACCGGGATAGCGTCCCGATACAATCGGGATTGCGGTGAATTGAAAACCCTAATTCGAAGCTCGAAATTCGTACTTTTGATTTCGTATTTACCTTGTGACCCTGTGACCCTGTCACTTCCTCACACATCAATCCCGAAAATAATCCTGGCCAGGTAACCTAACCCGAAAGAGATAAGTCCGACTACCGTAGTCAAAAC
>JAUZOW010000013.1 GCA_030706225.1 Bacteroidota bacterium
AAAAACAAAACATTATCAGTCCTGAATGTCCCCTGGGAAACAGGTGTTATCTTCTTCCCGGACATATTGCCTGCAATGGCCAGTACAGGTATGATAACGCCAAACCGCCCGATCAGCATTCCTGCCGCAAGCGTAAGATTATAATAAACTGTATTTGCATTCAATCCTGCAAAAGCGCTCCCATTATTTCCGGCTGCTGAAGTAAAGGCATAAAGAATCTGTGAAAGGCCGTGAGGACCATTGCTACTTAATCCCGCCAGCCCCGGCTCCGTCACACAGGCAACCGCTGAAAAAAGAAGAATCACCAGGCTGGGGGCAAGTATAGCAAGGATCGACATCTGTACTTCAAAAGCACCGATTTTTTTCCCTTGATATTCAGGCGTCCTCCCTACCATAAGCCCTGCAATAAAAACAGTAAGAATTATAAAGACAATAATTCCATACATTCCTGAACCAACTCCGCCAAAAACCACCTCTCCCAGCATGATATTTATCATAGAGACCAGTCCTGCAACCGGAGAAAGGCTATCCATCATCGAATTTACCGACCCATTGGATGCTGCCGTCGTTACAGTCGACCAAAGCACGCTGACAGGAACCCCAAACCGGGTCTCTTTTCCCTCCATCAACACGTGATTATGAAACATTGTGACGCCCGACATTTCAGCATATAGTGCAATCCCTAATCCTGCAATCAAAAGAAGAAACATGGCGGTAAAGATCATCCACCCTTCCTTTTCCGAACCAACCATCTTCCCGTATACATATGTCAGGGCAGCCGGAATTAAAAGAATAGCCAGCATTTCAATGAAATTGCTGAAAGGAGTTGGATTTTCAAAAGGATGAGCACTGTTTGCCCCGAAAAAACCTCCTCCATTGGTTCCCAGTTGCTTGATCGCAACCTGCGAACCAACAGGCCCACCCGGAATGATTTGAGAATGCCCTTCCAGGGTAATTACCGGAATATTGGATGAGAAATTCTGAATCACTCCCTGCCCTACCAAAATAACAGCCATAATGACTGAAAGAGGAAGTAAAATATATACCGTCGACCGTGTCATATCGACCCAGAAATTTCCTATGGAAGATGCAGATTTGCGCGTTATTCCCCGTACCAGAGCCAGAAATACTGCAATACCGGTCGCTGCACTAAGGAAATTCTGGACAGTAAGACCTACCATTTGAACGAAATAACTGAGTGTTGTTTCTCCGGAATACGACTGCCAGTTTGTATTGGTTATAAAGCTTACTGCCGTATTGAATGCAAGATGCCAACGAACCCCGGGTAATTTCCCGGGATTCATCGGAAGATATTGCTGGAAGAGCTGCAGAAAGAACAAAACAATGAATCCAATAAAATTGAATATCAGCAAATCCAAAGCATATCTCTTCCAGGTATCTTCCTTAGCCGGATCAATCCCGCCGGCCCGGTATATAATCCTTTCCATCCATCCCAAAGCCGGTGAAAGGATATGACGATCCCCTTTGAATACCTTTGTCATGAACTTACCTAAAACCGGGATAAGCAGGATCAGCAAGACAAAATAGATGACAAACTGGAAAATATCGGTGAAATTCATAGCGATTCCTTATTTAATATTCTTCCTTCAGAATTTTTCCGGATGGATTAGTGAATATACCAGGTATGCCAGGATACCCAGTGAAATGATCACACCCAAAATATATGCAGCGGACATAGGCTTTCTTTTAGGGATGCGAAAATATTCACGGAAATATTAAGAAGAAGTAAGGAAGTGGAGAGAAGGTATTAAGATTTTATAAAAAAAGAGAGCATTGATATCCAATGCTCTCTTGCAGTTGTGAGATTTGGTGAGGGGGATTTATTTTATCATTAGCTTACGAACATCATCATTAATTCTGATCAGATAAGCTCCTTTTGAAAGATTTAGAGGAATAACCGCCTTCCCTTTTATTCCCTGGTGAATAATGACGATCCCCTTCAGATCCGAAATAGTCATATCCAGGGTTTTTCCTGTTGTGGATTCAATGGTCACATAATCTCCGGCAGGATTAGGATAAATCAAAAGATCCTCTTTGTCTTTCCCGCTTATTCCCTCGATAATTTCGAAATGAGCTGTCAGATTTCTAACCGTATCCACACTAAATGAATAACTACTTGAAACAGATACCGTATCGGAATTTTCCGACCAGTATTTGAATTCAAAATTATGAGCAGGTATTGCATTCACCGTAACGATGCTGCCGGAAGTAAAATACCCATCTCCATATGTACTTCCTCCTTCTACAGGATCGGCAAAAGTTGTAACCTTGTAAATAATTGCATTTCCATTGAAATTTGCAACAAGATGCCTGTCTCCCTGAAGTGTAAAGCTATAAATTTCAGAAGTAGATACTTCCACTCCGTTCTCTGTCCAGTTTACAAAATCGTAATTCTGAGAAGGGGTTGCCGATACGGTAACAGTACTTCCTACCGGGAAGGATCCGTCACCGGTGGTAGTTCCACTCCCTAAAGGCTGTGCTTCTGTAGTAACGGTATAATTAGCAAGCTGAAAATGTGCAACTAACGTCCGGTTACTGGTAACAGTGAATGAATAGGATGGATTCAAAGAAACCGTCACTCCGTTTTCAGTCCAATTTACAAAACTGTAGTTGGAAGCCGATGTTGCCGTTACGGTTGCAGTGGAATTAACCGTATAATTACCTCCTCCGGAAACAGTACCTCCGGCTGCCGGGTCAGCAGATACGGAGATGGTAAACGTCTCAGGAAGCATCCAGTCAAGTGCCTGGGCAATGGTAAGGTTTATATCGGGATCATTGGTGAATTGAGACAGGTCAAAGCTGATAAAAAACGATTTATAGATCAGATTATCAAGCCAGAGTGCACAACCATTTCCTTTGGAATATGCATTCCCGTTGAAAGGTCCGTCTTCGAAAAGGAAAGACCCCCAGGAACTGATGGTCGGGTTGGATACTTCATTGGCATACCAGGAGGGGCATGTAGAATTGTAGATCACATCAGGATTATCCGAATAAACAGGAATTTCAACGTTTTCCGTTCCCACTGGAGAACCTGACATACCGATAATACTTCCATGACTGTAGCCTAATGTATCGGGACCTGCAATACCGTTAGGTCCACCATAAATCGGCGGATTGGGCTGAACATTGTATACTCCCCGGATATATGCTGTAAAGAATTTCTTTAAAGCACTTGCATTGGGCAATCCGTTTTGCATGGAAGCCATATTGTCGGAAGCCATGAAAACACCCTTGGGATTCGTGGTAGTACCGCTGTCCATGAAGTGCATCAGAGCTTTGGAAAGAGTATCGTATTTGGCAGTAATTCCTGTGTTGTTGGAATAGGCTACTACGGCATCATAAGAGGATGGGATGCTGTAATGATCATAAGCAGCCCAGTTATAAACATCATAACTGACTCCGTAAGCATTCAATGCATTGATATACTTGGGGTATTCCTTGTTCTGATAATCCTCGAAGCCCGGTTTGTTACCGGCCATTGCAAGAAGAATCTTTGCTCCGGAAGTCGGAAGCACTTTAAACGACAACGATTCGCCTTCCAGTGTATCCAGTACAGCCCGGTTATGATAGGTAGAATTATCTGTCGCAGCGAAATAATAACTGACGGTTGTACCCTGAGTCAGGTTTTGAAGGTTATAATGATAGATGTTCGGAGATTCAATCGATGTATGAGTCATCCTTTGCCAGCCGGATCCGTTATTATAGTATAAAGAATCATAAAGGACTCCCGAATTATCGACAATTTTCACTGACAGATCAATTTGGTTATTAAATGTATTCCAGGCTCTTGAATGTGTCAGGAGAGGAATCTGATGATCCTCTCCGGGATAGAACCGGATGGCCAGGTTGTTATGGGGTAAATTGCCCGGAGGTTCCGGTCCGATGTACTGACTGCCCTGGACATTTTCGCGCAGGTAACTCAAACCGGCCGAATAATCATCATTCTGAATTCCAATGGTCGCACTTTGTCCGAGATTATGAGGTACGGTTCCACCCGATTGACCGTTATCCACATTCTTGTACTGCATGACAATGTCGCCGTTTTCTTTTAAAATCACTTCAAAACACAAGGTCGAAGTTCCACCGGTACCGGCAACGAATTTCACGTTATTCCACTGAATCACCGTGTAAGTGTCAGGTGAGGTTCCAAACGTCTGGGAATAAATATCTCCGGTTCCCTGAATAACTTTCAGATCATCCCAGAAAACTGCGATCAGCGCCGGCATACCCGTATATCCGGGAAGAGCGGAATTTTGATTAAACGGGTTCCCGTCAGTATTCCATCCGCTGTTTGGGTAAGCCTTGTACCAGTTGTTGGGTGCCAGTAATATTTCGCCATTGACATCCACATAGCATTGTGTCCGGGTTGCTCCGTAAAAAGGAAAATTAAAGCCAAGGGAAACCGGTTCTGAAAAATTATCATCCCCGGCAAAAGAGCTTACTCCGTTCATTATCACCGAACTGCCTGATCCACTGATCTCAATCCAGTTGTATGTAGGTCCACCGGTCACATCGCTGTCGATCCACAGGTAACCCATTGCATCGGGTCCTCCGGTTCCGTAATGGAGAACAATTTTCGTTGATGAATGTACCGTGTCGTTAACAAGATTCCCATCACCGATAAGAGCGGTATAAACAGTTACATGGTAAGAACCCGTATCTGTCGGCGACCATGAGGGAAAACTCACGGGTGTGGTCTGGTTTGGAGTAAGATCTGTCGTACAGGTGACTGTGTTGTTATAAACCACAGTATTCTGGGCATTGGTTATTTTACAGGTGACCGGAAAATCCTGGGTGACATTGGTTGTTCCAAAATTCTTTACAGTCGCCGCCGGAACAATTACCGCACCGAGTTGGTTATATTGAATGGGACTTTCGATGGAGAGGGTTCCCACATCACTTGCCGGAGGAAGGCCGACTTTGACATCATCGACAATCATCGCATAGGTGTTTTCAACCCACTGAATCGCCAGGTAAACATTCTGACCGGCATAAGCGCTTAAATCATACGTAAATTCCTGATATGTAGAGCCAAGGTTGGTATTTGAGCCCAGGGTAATATTAAAATTTCCGACAGCAGTGCCCGTAGTGGAAAGTTTGACGTACATTTTTTCTGTACCGTACCAGGCTCTGGCCCAGAATTTAAAGACATAACCGGACTGAACAGCAACCTGGGGAGTTATAAGCCAGTCGTTTCCGTTGTTATTATAACATTCAACATAAGCCATATATGAACCGCTGTGAGCATAAGAATGCTGCAGAGCTTTCCATTTATTGCCGTCATTGTTCTGATCAATGATCGTCCAGGTTGATGGAATAATTCCACCTTCAAATCCCTCATTTATAACCCATTGAGCTTTTACAGCCGATAGATTAAAAAAGATCATCAAAGTGAGGGTCCATTTGAGCAGAATCGACAGATGATTTCTTTGCATAATAAGAGTATTAAAAGAGTTTTTGGTTAAACAAAGGAACCTGAACTTTCCGCAAAGAACAAAAAAGACAGTTATGAATTGGTAAAATCGAAAGGGTTATTTTCGGATTCAACACATTGATTCTCTGCATTTTTTCTAAACACAGAGGGGGTTATCCCGGTATACTTTTTAAATGTCGTATTAAAAGTGGAAATCGTATTAAACCCGGCTTCCCGGGCTATGGCATCAATGGAAAATTTCCCGCTTTTTTCGGGATTGGAAAGCGAAACCATGGCTTCCTTTATACGATACTCATTAATAAAATCCGAATAGTTTTTCTGATAAACCTCATTGATGATCTGAGAAAGATAAGTCCGGTTGGTCGAAAGCCTGCGGGCGAGCTTCTCGATGGTAAGATCCGGCCGGGTATAGATTTTATCTGTTTTCAGAAGCTTGTACATTTTGTTCAACACCCGCTCTTTTTCATCTTCAGAAAAAGAAGCTGCAGGCTTTTGTTCCATCATAAGAACCTCCATCTTCTTCTCCATCTTTCTCATCTGCTCTTCCTGGTTCATCAGGTCCAGATTCTTCTTGACGATAAACCGGTAAGCAATGTTTTTTTTCCGCAATTCAATCACAATAATCGAAATAGCAATAATGGATAATACGAATGCTATCAGAAAAGTAAGACCAAGTTTTCTCTGGCTTGCAATTTTTGTACGCTGTAAATCATTTCGGTATTTTAAGGAAAGATTTTCTTTGGCCAGCCTTTCACTTAAATATTTTTCCTCATATATGGATATCTTAGCTATTTTCTCAAGATTGAACAGACTGTCTTTCAATGTAGAAGCTTCTTTAAATGCCATAAATGCTTTCTTGACATTCCCGCTCTTCTGGTAAAGATCTGACAGATGTTCCAGCGCCAGTCTTTTATCGTTGATCTCGCCCGTCTCATCAAATAGATTAATGCTTTTATTGCAATACTCAAAGGCAGATTTCATGTCGTGTTCAGCGCTCTTAAGCTTTGAGAAGCAGAGATAAATACTCGCAATCCCGCTTTTATCCTCCGAACTATTATAAATATCCAGCGCACGGCTGTAATAGTAATTAGCTTTCTGAAAGTTACCCAGCTTGAAATAGATTTTCCCTATGTTCAAAAAATTGTTTGCGGTTCCGTCACGATCTTTATTCTGTTCATCCAATAATAGTGCTTCAAAGAAATATGGTAATGCTTTTTTATCTTCATCCATTGACGAATATATTGATCCTATATTCGTCAGACAAATGCTATAGCCCTTTTTATTCCCCACCTTTTGAAATCCATCTTTTGCTTTTTGTAAATATTCCAAAGCTTTATTGTATTCCTTCAGCATGACATAAACGGAACCGATACTAAGCAGGCATCGTGCCCCCTGCAAAGTATTTCCTTGCTCCTTGAAGATCCTGAGAGCCAGAAAATTATACTCATTGGCTTTTTCATAATCCCCGAGCTTGATGTACATGATGGTCAGGTTACTGTAAATGATGGGGATATCTTTTTTAAAGTTGTTGCTCCGGGCAATTTCCAGTGCTTTCATCGAATATTCGCGTGCCTGATAATTCAACCCTTTCTGAAAATAGAGTATGGAAAGCTCATTGTAACACTTTATCAGTTCTTTCGGATTTTCGGTCCTGCTGATTTTTTTCAGGAGAGAATCGTACGAAGGAGATTCGGTCGCATATCCGTATACAAGCGGGATAATGCAATACACAACGATCAGAATATGTATTTTTATTATATATTTTGACATATTGTATATAATAAAAAAAGGGTCATTCCTGTAAGGAATTCCCTTCGTAGTATTCAACAAAGGCCTGTCTAAATACAAAAATAAACAAAATTTTCATCTGTCAGGCAGACAAAAGAGAGGATAAAAAACAGAGGAAGATTTTATGAATAAAACTCAATGTTTATTATAAAAGTCCATCTGGAATCAAGCCTGAAGCATACTGCGGCATTTACATTCTTATTCTTTCATGAACGGATAAGTGAACTCCGTCGCCGGAAGCAATGTTTCCTTTATGGTCCTGGGGTTAGTCCAGCGAAGGAGATTGATGTAGCTGCCTGATTTATCATTGGTGCCGGATGCTCTGGCACCACCGAAAGGCTGCTGACCGACGACTGCCCCGGTAGGTTTATCGTTGAAATAGATATTACCGGCAGCATAGCGAAGAACCCGGCAGGCATAATTCAGGGCGCTACGGTCCTTCGAAAACACCGATCCGGTCAAACCATATGGAGATGTATGATCGCAAATTTCCAGTGTTTTTTCATAATCATGGTCTTTATATACGAATAAAGTCATGACCGGACCGAAGATCTCTTCTTCCATTGTCTTAAAATGAGGTTCTTTTGCCAGAATCACAGTAGGTTCGATGAAATACCCTTTGGTTTTATCTCCATGACCGCCGAAAATGATTTCCGCCTTGTCTGATTTACGGGCAAAATCAATGTAATTCATGATATTATCAAATGATTTTTCATCGATGACGGCATTCATGAAATGATGAAATTCCCTGACATCTCCCATGGTCACCTGGCTTAGCATATCCTCAATTCTTTTCCTGATATCAGGCCACATGGATTCAGGAATATATCCCCGTGAAGCAGCCGAACATTTCTGGCCCTGGTATTCAAAAGCTCCCCGGACAATTGCAACAGCCACTTCCTGAGGATCAGCAGAAGGATGAACAAAGATAAAATCCTTTCCACCGGTTTCCCCAACTATCTTGGGATACGAATGATATATGGAAATATTTTCTGCGGCAGTCTGCCATAAAGAGTTGAATGTCTGTGTGGAACCCGTAAAATGAATTCCGGCCATATTACGGTCACCCAATGCCGCTTTCCCGATCAGACTTCCGGATCCCGGAATAAAATTAATCACGCCGTCTGGCAACCCCGCTTCCTGAAATATCTTCATGAGAAAATAATTGGATAGTATTGCTGTTGAAGCCGGCTTCCATAGGGTTGTATTCCCCATAACAACAGGAGCCATAATCAGATTGGAAGCAATGGAAGTAAAATTGAACGGAGAAACTGCAAAAACAAATCCTTCCAGTGGCCGGTATTCAATACGGTTGATGATTCCTTTTTGTGATGAAGGTTGTTCTTTATAAACCAAAGAAGTAAAATAGGCATTGAAATTCAGAAAATCAATGGCTTCGCAGGCTGAATCAATTTCTGCCTGAAATGCGTTCTTCCCCTGTCCCAACATTGTAGCTGCATTGATCAGAAAACGGTATTTTGTCGACAGAAGCTCGGCAGCTTTTAAAGTAATGGATACTCTTTCAACCCAATTGAGGCTTTCCCATCCTTTATGAGCCATAATTGCTGCATCAATAGCCATTTTAACCTCTTTTTCTCCCGCCATCTGATAATGAGCAAGTATATGCTGGTGATCGTGAGGCATAACAACCGTTCCGGTCTTTCCGGTCCTGAATTCCTTTCCACCAATGATCAGAGGAATATCCTGCACCTCCCCGCTCAAACGATCCAGCTCCTTATTCAGTGCATCCCTTTCTTTACATCCCGGTGCATAATCCAAAGTATGCTCGTTAGATGGTTTTTCAAGATTAAATATAGCGTTGTTCATATAGAATTATTTAAAAATTAAACTCTTATAAAACAAATATACACAAGTTAATTTTGATTTTTAAATCACATGCGATATGTCGGATCCGACATATCGCAAAAATACCTATTTTTGATTTATCTTTGCATCTATGGTGACAAAATTCAACAAGAAGATTCCGGATCTGCAGCTGCATTACAAGATCTGGTTGGCAAACAAAGATGATATCGGGATTTTAGGCGACGGAAAATGGAACCTTTTAAAGCTTATCCATGAAAAAGGTTCGCTGAAAGCTGCCTGTGAAGAAATGGGGTACACCTATCGACGTACCTGGGGAACCTTGAAAAAAATTGAAGAAATGCTGGGATTCCCTCTGCTCGATAAACAGAGAGGAGGAATTGAGGGCGGTAAAACTGAACTGACACCCGAAGGACTTAAGCTGATCAGTGCTTTCGAAAAATTCCATGCCTCTGTCGACCAGGTTATCCAGAAAGGTTTCGAAGATTTTATTAAAGAACTTCAGTCAAACTAATACTATAACCAATGAAAAAAATCGTATCTCTCTTTATCCTTTGTTGCTTTTTTTTATGCAGTTTCGGTCAAACTAAACAAGCAAACCTCTCCGGCGAACTGATCATCTTTCATGCCGGAAGTCTTTCGGTCCCTCTGAAAGAAGTTGCTGCTGAATTCAATAAAATTTACCCTAATGTCAAAATACTTATGGAATCAGCAGGAAGCGTCGCTTCTGCCAGAAAAATTACCGATCTGAACCGGCCCTGTGATATTCTTGCATCCGCTGATTATGCTGTGATCGACAATATGCTTATCCCTCAATATGCCGACTGGGATATCAAATTCGTCACCAATGAAATGGCGATCGTTTATCATGATAAGTCAAGGATGGCTGCTAAAATCAATTCAAAGAACTGGTATGAGATCCTTCTGAATAAAGACGTCGCATTCGGACGTTCTGATCCCAATGCCGATCCCTGTGGATACCGCACGGTTCTGACACTTCAGCTGGCTGAAAAATTCTATAAAAAACCCGGATTGGTAAAATCATATCTTTCCAAGGACGAAAATTACATTCGTCCCAAAGAAGTAGATCTGTTGGGATTGCTGGAATCAAACAGCATTGATTATATTTTCCTTTACAAATCGGTCGCCATTCAGCACCAGTTAAAATATATCTCCCTGCCCGATCAGATCAACCTTAAAAATCCGGCATTAACCGGTCAATATGCTTCTGCCAAAACAGAAATTAATGGCAAAGAACCCGGAAAAAAAGAAGTTGTAAAAGGAGAACCCATGATCTATGGCGTCACTATGCTGAAAAACGCTCCTAATAAAAAAGTCGCCATCGCTTTCCTGAAATTTTTACTAACGAAGGAAAAAGGAATGAAAATTATGGAAAAAGACGGACAACCCTCCGTCATTCCCATGCCGAATCCTAATTACAACAAACTGCCTGCTGAGTTGAAATCCTTTGCTAAACCCGGTAAATAATGATCATGAAAAAACATCTGATAAGAACATGGACCCTTGTTCTTCTTTGTACATTTCCTTTTTTTATCCAGGGGCAAACTGCTCAAACCATGAAACTGAATAATAACTTCTACGATGATTCGGAAACCTATTCCCTGCCTTTAGGTGAAATCACTGTCGACGGGGAAATCGAGAATCCGGGGAAAGTCGATCTTACTTCACTTCCCGTCCGTTCTGTTATTGTAAAGGAAGCTTTACTGAAAGATAACGGCACAAACGGATTTGTCGGCGCTTACCGCTATGATGGATATTCTCTTTTTGATATTCTGAATAACCGGATCCTGAAAAAGAAGAACGCATCTGAATTTCAGCCGATTATTGATATCTATGTAGAGATCAGCAACGACAAGGGGGATACTGTAGTCTTATCCTGGGGAGAGATCTATTACCCGAATTTCCTCAATCAATGCATTATTGCAAATGCTGTCACTCGTATAGTTCCAAGTAAAACAAAGGATCTCTGGCCATTGCCGGCGGATTCGAAGCTGATACTTTCACAAGATCTTGTAACAGAAAGGAATATATTACATCCCACGCACATTACGGTTCGTTCATGCCCTGTATCTTATGTTGTGAATCGTGGAATGGATTCCATCTTTTCACCTGGAATCCGGATCATTGACCACAATAAAGCAATGGGTGTTCTGAACGAAGTCCCTGAAGGCATTAACACAGAAACCATGCATACCATTTTTTACGGGAAAGGCAGAGGAATCCACAGCACAGAACCCTTTTCAGGTTGCTATCTGAAAGAGATTATTAAACGGGATTTCCCTTTCAACCGTAAAAACCTGCAAAAGGGATTGTTTGTCATTGCAGGGTTGGATGGTTACCGTGCTGTTTATACCTACAGTGAGATCATGAACCGGAGTGACCAGGAAGAGATCTTGCTGGCTCCCTGTTCCGGCGACGGAGGAAAATTCAGGATCTTTCCATCCTGTGATTTCTTTTCCGACCGGGCTGTTAAAGCAGTTTCAGAAATACGTTTTCTGAGTATCCCATAATTTCTTTAATAAAATAATTTTTGAAAAAGCTTCAACCGCTTCAACTGGTATTTCTGTTTCTCGGAGGGGTAATACTTCTTTTTATCATCTCTCCGCTGGCAGGTATGTTCCTTAAAACCGCCCCCCAGTCGCTTTTTGAGACAGCAAAAGAAACGGAAGTCAGAACCAGCATCTGGTTAACCATCTGGACATCTATGCTGGGTACACTGATTTTTGCCATTGCGGCCATTCCTTTTTCATACCTCCTTGCCAGGAAGAATTTTCCGCTTAAAAAACTCGTGACCGGGATCATCGACCTTCCGGTCGTTATTCCCCATTCAGCAGCAGGGATTGCCATTCTCGGATTTGTGACCCGGGATTCTGCTCTTGGGAAGCTGGGTTCACTGGTCGGGTTGAATTTTGTCGGCAACCCTGCCGGGATCATCGTAGCCATGGCATTTGTCAGCCTTCCTTATCTGATCAACTCCGCTCATGATGGATTTTTGGGAGTACCCGAACGACTTGAGAAAGCAGCCCTTACGCTGGGCGCCTCTCCGGCAAGAGTATTCTTTACTATTTCTCTGCCATTAGCCTGGAGAAACATCATTTCGGGAGTAATCCTGATGTTTGCACGCGGAATGAGTGAATTCGGAGCTGTTATCGTTGTAGCATACCATCCTATGGTTGCTCCGGTACTTATCTATGAACGCTTTGGATCCTTCGGACTGAAATATGCCCGGCCGGTTAGTGTCCTTTTCATCCTGATCTCACTGACCGTATTCATCCTGTTGCGACTTCTGGCCAAAGACCGGACATTGTTGACTTTTTCACAAAAAAATAAAAACCGGAAAAACAGCATGAAACACTGAGATAATGCTCGAACTTAAAAACTTATCGGTCCGTCAGGGGAATTTCAACTTACGCTCCATATCCTTTGATGTCAGCGAAGGCGATTATTTTATCCTCCTCGGTATATCCGGCGCAGGTAAATCCGTCTTGCTGGAGACAATCGCCGGACTGATACGTCCTTCCACAGGAGCTATTATCCTTAATGGAACCGATATCACTTATGAAAAAATACAAAAAAGGAAGATTGGCCTGGTATTTCAGGATCATGCTGTTTTTCCGCACATGACCGTAAGGGAAAATATCGGTTATCCGCTTCACGGATCTCATTTCTCAACCGGGAAAAAAAGAGAACAAATTTTGAAGATCGCAGAAAAGATGAATATCACCTCTCTTCTGAACCGCAGACCGTCCACTCTTTCCGGAGGAGAACTTCAGCGGGTTGCCCTTGCCCGGACACTGGTTCAGAATCCCAGCGTCCTCCTCCTGGATGAGCCCCTGGCTTCCATGGATATCCAGCTCCGGTCTGAATTGCGAAGCCTGCTTCGTCAACTGAACCGTTCAGGACAAACCATCATTCATGTTACCCACGATTATGAAGAGGCCATTTCCCTGGCCAACCGGATAGCAGTGATCAATGATGGCCAAATACTCCAGACCGGTACACCGGATGAAGTATTTCAATTCCCCCGGACAGAATTTGTTGCGCATTTCACCGGCGCCCGGAATTTCTTTCCCGCATCCATCCGGCGAACTCCACAAGCGGTCTTTGCAATGATCAGTGATAATCTTTCTCTTCATGTATCCGACAATCTGGAAGGAGAAGAAGGATTCGTGATCATCCGGAGTGAGGATATCATTCTCTCTAATGACCGGCTCGACTCCAGTGCAACGAACAACCTGAAAGGCATTGTTTCAGAAATCATTCCTTCAACCCATGGAATTGAAATACGCGTAATCTGCGGACTTCAATTCTCGGTTATGATCACACGCGACTCTCTGAACCGCCTCGGCCTCTCGGAAGGAAAAGAGATCTGGATGAGCATGAAAGCTTCAGCGGTCCGGTTTATCCCTAAAGAATTAGTGACTACCAAATGATTAACTTTACAGGTTTAAAATACTGCCGGTTATGATCTTATTTGAAGAAGCATTCAGAATCGTTCTAAGTCATGCAATTCCTGCAGGTACGGAAAGGATTCCTTTCACGGAAGCTTCCGGGAGAATCCTGGCTGAAGATATTTTTTCCGACCTGGATATGCCCCCGTTTAACAAATCAGCAGTCGATGGATATGCTTGCCGGAAAAATGACCTTCCCGGGAAATTGAAAGTCATTGAAATCATCCCTGCCGGGAAAGTTCCGGAAAAAACGATCCAGCCGGGTGAATGCTCAAAAGTAATGACAGGGGGAATGGTACCTTCTGAAGCGGATTGTGTCATCATGGTGGAAGATACCGAAAACCTGGATAATGATCACATCCGGTACACTAAAGAAAAGACTCCGGGTAATATCTGTTACAAAGGAGAAGATATCCGGTCCGGAGATAAAGTACTTTCGAAAGGAACACGTCTCTTTCCTCAGCACATTGCGGTTCTGGCAACCGTTGGCGCAGTAGATCCATTGGTTTCCGGCAAGATCCGGCTTGGTATCCTGTCGACAGGAAACGAACTCGTCGAACCCGGTAAAATGCCGGCAGGTTCACAAATCCGGAATTCAAATTCCTGGCAACTTCTTGCCCAAGCCGCAATACCTGGAATTATTCCTTTCTATTCCGGCATTGCGGAAGATAATGAGGATGATCTCCATAAAAAATTGTTGCAATCTCTGGAAACAAACGACATTGTCATCTTGTCGGGAGGTGTTTCCATGGGAGATTTCGACTATGTTCCTCATGTTATGGAAAGTTTAGGTATACAAATTTTGGTCAAGAGTATTGCAATCCAACCCGGCCGGCCGACTGTTTTTGGTATAAAGGGAAACAAATTCATTTTCGGACTCCCGGGTAATCCTGTCTCTTCATTTGTCCTTTTTGAAATTCTTGTAAAACCGTTTCTTTTTAAAATGATGGGGCTTGATGTAATGCCCATTATCTTAAAACTGCCCATGGGAGTGGATTATAACCGGAAAAAATCGAACCGGAAATCTTTGGTACCAGTCCGGTTCATCGATAGCAAAGTTTTTCCCGTAGAGTATCACGGTTCAGCGAATATTAATGCCTATACCCTTGCCGATGGATTCCTTATCCTTGAGCCCGGGGAATTTATTATGAAAGAAGGAGAACTTGCCAATGTTCGACCGCTTTAACCGGAAAATCGATTACCTGCGGATTTCCGTTACCGACCGCTGCAACCTGAGATGTATCTATTGCATGCCTGCGGAAGGAATTCCATTGATCCGTCATGAAGATATCCTTTCCTACGAAAAAATTGTTGAAGTGGTCCGTGAAGCGGTAAAACTTGGAATCCGTAAGGTAAGAATCACAGGTGGCGAACCTCTGGTCAGGAAAGGAGTCACGCATCTGGTAGAAATGATATCCGGAATAGAAGGCATTCAGGACCTTGGACTGACAACCAATGGAATACTGCTCGAAACTTTTGCCGCGGATCTTGCCAAAGCCGGTTTAAAGAGGATCAACATCAGCCTGGATACTACAGATCCTGAAAAATTTAAAACCATCACACGGGGTGGGGATATACAATCCGTCTTCAGAGGAATCGAGGCAGCGAAAAAAGCAGGCCTCTCCCCTGTTAAAATCAATTGCGTGGTTCATAAATCTTCCTCAGAACCGGATGCCTTACAGGTAAAGGAATTCTGCAACAAGAACGGACTGGAGGTCCGTTTTATCCATGAAATGGACCTGGAATCGGGTTGTTTTACCGTTGTGGAAGGCGGAAACGGCGGAAACTGCAAAAGCTGTAACCGGTTGAGACTTACAGCCGACGGCATGATCAAACCCTGCCTGTTTAGTAACCTTTCATTCAGCATTCGTGAACTTGGAATCCGCGAAGCACTGGTAAAGGCAATCGAGCTTAAACCTGAGAAAGGAACGGTTAATACATTAAACAGATTTAATAATATTGGAGGGTAAAAATATTTACGATAACCCATGAAAACCTTAACGCACGTTACTTCTTCGGGAAAAGCACAAATGGTGGATGTTTCGTCCAAACCTGACCAGCTCCGGACTGCAAAGGCTACCGGTCATATCCGGTTGAAACGGGAAACCATACAACTGGTTCGGGAAAACAAAATGAAAAAAGGGGATGTCCTTACTGTGGCTGAGATTGCAGGTATTCAGGGTGGAAAAAAGAATAGTGAACTGATCCCGCTTTGCCATCCACTTGCCATCTCCCATATCGGAGTCACTGCTCACATCGATCGAAGTGGAATACGGGTCGACAGCGAAGCCCGTTGCACCGGTCCGACCGGCATCGAAATGGAAGCCCTGACAGCTGTAAGCATTGCGCTTCTGACCGTATATGATATGTGTAAAGCTGTCGACAAGGAAATGGTCATCGATGATATCCATCTTATCGAAAAGATAAAGATATAAACACACTGATTTGCAACTTTTTAAAAACAATTTAGTACAAAAGAAAAAACGAAATAAAGTGATTCATATTCTTTCCGTTAATATTTCAGAAAAAAAAGGAACCATAAAGACACCCGTTTCTGAAATCCATCTGACCTTCAAAGGTGTCGAGGGCGATGCTCATGCCGGTGACTGGAACCGTCAGGTCAGTCTTCTGGGTATGGAAAGCATTGACAAATTCAGGAAAAAATCGGGAAAAGACATCAAATGCGGAGAATTCGCTGAAAATATCACCACTAAAGGACTTGAACTCTGGAAAGTGCATCCCCTCGACCGGTTCACCTCTCCGGAAGCAGAACTGGAAGTAACCCAGATCGGGAAAAAATGCCACGGACCCGGTTGCGTTATTTTCAACGAAGTAGGCGACTGCATCATGCCGAAAGAAGGCATTTTCTGCAGAGTCATTCGCCCGGGAATTCTGAAACCGGGAATGGAACTGGATTATATTCCAAAAACATATAAAATCCGAGTAATAACACTAAGCGACCGGGCCAGCAAAGGTGTTTATGAAGATAAAAGCGGTCCGGAACTGATCCGGCTAATCAACGATTTCTTCAGCAAGAACGGCTTACATTGCAAAACAACACTTGATCTCATCCCGGATGACCCCGGACAACTGGAAAAACAAGTAAAAGATTGCAAGTATGATGGTACAGATATCCTGTTTACGACAGGTGGTACCGGAATCGGGCCACGCGACATTACTCCCGAAGTTATTCGCCTGTTACTGGATAAAGAAATTCCTGGAATTATGGAAATGATCCGTATAAAATATGGATCGGAAAAGCCACAGGTACTGCTAAGCAGAAGTATTGCAGGAACTATAGGCAGTACAATTGTTTTCACATTGCCCGGAAGCATGAAAGCAGTCGGAGAATATTTTGAAGAGATCTCTAAAAATCTGATTCATGCAATTTACATGATTCATTCATTAGACAATCACTAACAAACAATATGACAACAATTTATCTAATTCACATTAACGTACGACAATGAAAAAAGCGATCCTCCTCTTTTGCATGATTTTCCCTTTGCTCTCACTTGCTCAGCAAGGGATCATCACCTCACCGCTCAACCCTGCCTTCGTTCAATATCATCAACAATACCAGAGCGGAAATTATAGCTCGGTAAGCAAGGAAGGGCATTTTCTTGGTTATATTCCCTCACCGAAAGCTCCTGTCAAAAGGACGGTTTCTTCTAAAAAGGCAAAACTGCCTTCAACATTTCCTTCTTCCTATGATCTTAGAAATACCGGATGGATCACTTCTGTGAAAGACCAGGGAGGATGCGGAAGTTGCTGGACTTTTGCTACCATGTCATCCATTGAATCCGGATGGAAAGTCCTGGGGATGAGCGACAACGATCTCTCCGAGAACAATCTGAAAGATTGCCATGGATTTGATAATGGCCCTTGCGACGGAGGAAACAGCCCGATGTCGATCTCATATCTGATCCGCCAGAACGGCCCTGTCAACGAAAGCAGCGATCCTTATGTGGATTACCCGGTCGCCTGTGTGACAGGACTGGCTCCGGTTTCTTATGAAGCAAATGCACGGATGGTTGATAACGATATAAATGAGATTAAGCAAGCCATCATGGATTATGGTGGATTATATACCGCTTTTTATTGGGAAGATGCCAGCTATAACAGCTCCAGCAATACATACTATTATAACGGAACTTCGAGTGCCAATCATGCGGTGACTCTTGCAGGCTGGGATGATACGAAAGTAACTGCCGGTGGGACCGGAGCATGGCTTATCAAAAACAGCTGGGGTACCTGGTGGGGTCAGAACGGCTATTTTTATATTTCTTATAACGATTCCAGGGTTAATTCAGAAGTTTGCTATTATCCTACAAAGCTCACTGTGAACACCGCATCAAAGGTTTACAATTACAGCAACCTGGGAGAATGTTATGATTTCGGTTACGGATCAAATACTGCTTACGGACTGATCAAGTTCGTCACAACCAACTCCTATCCTCTGACCCGTATCGGAGCCTGGATTTCAAATTTCGACGGCACTGCCGATATTGAAGTATATGATAATTTCGACGGGACAACGCTTTCAGGCCTTTTAGCAACCATTCCTACGCAAAATCTGACCGATTGGGGATATTATACCTTTGATCTTCCAAACCCGGTAAATCTGGGGACAGGTAACGATTTTTATATTAAAGTTAAATACTATACGCCAAATTACGATACTCCGATCCCTGTGGAAGCTGTTATATCCGGGTATTCCTCAACTGCCGTGATCCAATCCGGTGTCTGCTGGGCGAGTTCTAACGGAACAAGTTGGACAGCAATCGGTTCAGGAACATCTAATCCTTATGATCTTTGTATTTCCGCTTATACCGCCAATGAGCCACCCGCTCCCGTCACAACAGCAGGTACGGCAACAGCCTGCTCCGGAAGCAATATAACCATTCCTCTTACGGTAAACGGATTCAGCAATATTACAACCATGAAACTCCGTCTGGAATACGATCCGTCACTCATGACATATTCATCCAATGCGAATGCAAACAGTTCTCTTTCCGGGATGACAGTTCGCGATTCCGTGATCTCTTCCAGTCTGCATGCCATCATGATCAAATGGAAAGGATCCTCGGCAACTACTCTGTCAGCAGGAAGCAAGCTGGTTGACCTGATCTTTAACTATATCTCAGGATCCCCCACCCTTTCTTTCAACAACACCGACCATTTCGGCTGGGATTGCCAGTATACCGATTCCCAGAGGGGTTCATTGTATGACAATCCTGTTTCCACCTATTATTTCAACGGACAAGTAACCGGAGGCGTCAGCCCCGTTCCTACCATTACCGGCCCTGCAACTGCATGCGTTTCTACTTCATCGCAGACTTACTATACTGAAAGCGGTATGACCAATTATACCTGGACTGTCAGTGGTGGTGGCAATATTGTTTCCGGTCAGGGTACCAACTCCGTCACCGTGAACTGGAATTTATCGGGAGCACAGACCATCAGCGTGAATTATACTAATTCCAACGGCTGTCCTGCCGCTGCTCCTACTGTACAGAATATCAATATCGTGCCTTTGCCCTATAATGCCGGAACTGTTTCCGGAACACCTTCTGTTTGTGCTGGAGACCAGAATGTATCTTACTGGACAGATCCTGTACTAAATGCTACAACCTATGTTTGGGAAGTACCCACAGGAGCAACTATTATTTCCGGATCCGGTACCAATTCCATTACTGTTTCATATAGTCCGGCAGCATCCTCCGGAATTATCAGCGTTTACGGACAAGATTCCTGCGGCAACGGTAATCCTTCACCGGATTACAACGTTACGGTGAACCCCATTCCTCCCACACCGGTAATTTCCCTCTCCGGCAATTGCATTGTATCAACTGCCCAAACCGGAAATCAATGGTTTAATGAAAACGGACTGATCTCCGGAGCGACCTCTCAAACCTATTGCCCGCCATCAGATCCACATACATATTATGATATTGTTACCCTTAACGGTTGCAGTTCAGATACATCCAATACCATCTTCTACGTAAATTCAGGAATCTCCGGAAACAAAAACACCGGATTCATCGTTTATCCGAATCCGGCCACATCATCCTTCACTATTGAAAAAACCGGTGATATCGCTACTTCATCAAATCCTGAACTCTTTAATATCCTGGGTAATCCTGTAAAAACTTATGATCGCATGAGTGTTACAGGAAACACACACAAATGGGTCTTCGACTGCACAGGTCTTCCCGGCGGAGTATATTATATAAGGGTGAATAATGAAGAAGAGGTAAGTAAAATCATCATTAAGCCATAAAAGACCGTAAAACTATTTTTTAAGCTCCTCATTCTCATCCCTCCCCGGTACCGGGGAGGGATTTTTTTCACTATCCGCGCAAGTTTCTGCCCCTAACCTTCGTCTAAATAGAAAATATTCATCACAAATGAAATATCATTTTATGAAAACTCTGAAAAGAACAGTACTCGTTGTTGCTGTCATCTCGTTTCTCACTCAGGCATCATTTGCACAGTCGGGTGCGACAATGAAGACTCAAAGCCCGGTAAAGTCACAAACCACGCAAACCTCGAAAGCCGTTAAAGCAACCGGTCAAACCAAAACCAGTGTCGCCGGACAAAATGATGCTATTGCAAAGCCCACCCATTGCCCCAACTATATTGATAAAAACAAGGATAATGTTTGCGACAATCCGTCATGTCATAAAAAAACAAGATGTACCCTTTCAAACAGCAAGAGCCAACCTGTAAAAGAAAACGATTCCGGGAAAAATAAACAACAGCCTAAAAAATAAGATAAAGGTTCAGACCCGATAAAACGTTAAATTTAACCCCCGAAGACAGGAATTTCATTTCTTTGGAGGTTAAAGAATAATAAAAATGACCGAACAGGAACTGATTGATGGATTAAAATGCATGAACGAAGTTGCCATCGGATACCTGGTTGGTAATTATCAGAACAACATCTCTAAAACCGCGTATCATTTTGTCAATAACAGGGAAGATGCAGAAGATATCACACAGGAAGTTCTTTTAGAAGTACTAAGGTCCATCGGGAGATTCCGGTCAAATGCCGCGCTCAGCACCTGGATTTACCGGATTACTGTCAACAGGTCACTGGACTTCCTCAGGAAACAAAAGAATAAAAAAATGTTCCTCAGATTGGAAACCATATTGGGCTTGAATTCCGTGAAGGATCCTCCGGAAACCTTGTTAACAGAGGACCAGCAGTTAGAAAAAGAAAACAGGATGGTTCTCGACAAGGCAGTAAATGAGTTGCCTGGAAATCAGAAAATTGCTTTCGTACTCAGCAAATACGATGAACTTTCCTGCAGGGAAATAGCAGATATTATGAATCTTTCTCTTTCCTCTGTTGAATCATTGGTACACCGTGCAAAACTTAATCTTCAGAAAAAGCTGGTTTTTCATTTTACAGAATATGCAAACAAAGAAAGTTAACAGAGAATGTTCATTCCTCCTGAATAATCTGTTCTCATACTTTGAGAATAGCCTGTCTTCCGAAGAAAAAAACCGGTTTGAAATTCATGCAGGCATCTGCAAGGAATGTTCCCGGATTATTACGCAATTTGCATCTCTCCATTCCCTTATGGATTCCGGAAAAGCCATTGAACCGGATCCGTTTGCAACAACACGGATCCTGGAAAAAATCAAGAAAAAACTTGAAGAAGATAAACGAGCCATCAATCCAGGTTATCCCCGTTTCCTTCAACCGGCATTGCTTTCACTGGTAATCATTATGGGTGCTTCGATCGGTTTTTTTATCGGAAAATATGAAAGATCCTCGGGAAGTAACAACACCGCAAGCAATAAGCCAAATAATTTAGAACTGTTGAAAACAGATATGAGAATTTCGGATATTACCAGTGAACAAACAACATTCTTTATAAATCCATAAACCACCGGATATGAATTTCTTTTCAAAAAACAAGATCGCGTTTTGGTTGCTTATTTTCCTGGTTGTCATCAACCTTTCAGCGCTTATCACTATCCTGGTCGTATTTCCTTCCCGGATAAAAGCGCCGGTACCGGAACATAACCGCCCGGGAGCTGTGTTGCATGAAATGCTGTCGCTTTCTCCCCAACAAGCAGCCGGCGTAAATGTCATCCTTGCCAGGTACCGGAATCTTACAACTCCGCTTGCCGACAGCATTCTCGACCGCCGGATGAAAATGATCAGTGAAATAGAAAAAGATCATCCGGATACAGTTCTCATCAACAACTGCATTCTTGATATAACCGCTTTTCAGGTAAAAATGCAACAGGCATCCATTCGTCAGTATATGGACCTCAAAAAGATATGTACTCCCGCCCAGTGTCGCATATTATCCGGTATCTATTCCGAAATGTATGGCTGTAAAGAGAAAGGCCAATGCATGGGCAATAGAATGGGAAAAGGCCTGCGACGTGGAAAAGGAAGAATGAACTGCCCGCAGGAAGGACGGTGCGAATAAAATATCCGGATCAGGAACGTCGCATTATATTTATGGTTTCCAATCAGGAACCAGAGTGTACAGAGAGCAGGTTCCGTTTTTCAGGCGATAGGAGGCACTCTCCATATTCCAAACATAAGTAACGATTTTCATCGCACCGGAAGGTACCTCAGGAATCAGCATGACATCTTTCAGGTTATTCCCTGGCCCTTTCCATTCGGTTCTCATACAATCGAGTGGGAGTCTCTCATAAGAAAAAGTATTTCCCTTGTCATCAACAACGGTAGTTACAATCCATGCTACAAATGGCTTTTCCTCGCTTTCAAGTGAAAGGTCAAGGGTAAGGTAAAGGGGTTTTCCTTTCAGCTGATCCGCCTTCATCTCAAAAAGAGTAAAGTACTCCCTATTAATAGTTCCACCTGTCGAAATATTGTTCCAGGTTCCCGCTATCTCCTTTTGAAGGCTGTTTTTTCTTTTAAGCAATTCTCTTCCTGAATATTTGTCATAATCAATGGATGTATAGAATTGAGTCCACCTGGGATTTTGTGAAGTTGTGACAATCTGATAATCTGCCGCATAACCAGGGAAATCGGAATAATACATCTCACTTAGCGACCCTCCATGACGGAAATTCAGGTAGGACCAGCAGAAATGACGCAATCTCTCACCGCCGATGGTAGGTGGAAAATCGCCCGGCGTAAAATGACTGTATACCTTTTCATAAAAACGAGGGGGTATATTATCACTTATATAAAAAGAAAGATATGTCAAATTTACCCGGTGAAGGAACTGGATCGGGAAGATAAGAAAGGGCAAGGCAAGTAACATTCCGGGATGCCATGTCACAGCAGGTATCCAACGGTCAAGAAGGAACAGGAAACTGATGATAAGAAAAACAAAAAAATACAGAGCAATCCGGTCTTCCGGGAAATTCACATGAAAGACGAATCCCAGCACGAGAGTCGCGATAATATTCCCCAACAGTAAAAGAAAAAGGATTCCCGTAATATCGGTCCATATCCTTTTCCCATCTTTTCTAATGCTCAACCGGAAAAATAAAAAACAGGAAAAGAGGAAGAATAAAAGAGCAAAAAAGCAGAAAAGCCCGGAATGACCGTTTGAAAGCATTTTGGATAACGAAACGACGGTCACCTGCCAGAATCCTTTCCCGGATCCCGCGTAAAGGTTGCCATTTTGCTGCATGATCAGCAGGATCTTTGCGAAAAAAATGACCGGAATTATACCTTCAGCAAAAAGGATTACCGGAACCTGCCATCTGTATCTCCTGAATTCCTGACTTCGAAGAATATATTTCAGTAAAATGATGCCTGTGAGTATCAGGTAAGTATTAATGAGAGCCATGTTGGCAAAGGTTGCCAGCATAATAAACATGAGAGAAATGACAGGATATTTTATGCGATCGCTGTTCCAGGTCCTGATCAGGTAATAAACGGCAGCAAATAAAAGAGCCATCGACATCCCGTAACCGCGGGACAAGGCAAAAAACTCAAGCATACTGTGCGAAAGGGATAAGGAAAGGAAAAAGACCCAGCGTAATACTGTATGCGACAATTCCTGTGATATTTTGTAACAATAGTAGAAAAACAAAGGAGCAAACAGGAGGTTAGGTAATCTCAGCGCAAGGGGAGAGGAACCAAACAACCGGTAAGAGTAATAAGTCAGGGCAGAATTCAGAAAATGATTGTTGGCATCCCAGTGTGAAAGGAAAGGCAGAAAATTGCCGGTGTGGACATAAAAGAAAAAGGTCGCCACTTCATCATGTGCAACGGGAATATAGATTGCCCTCAGCCAAAGATATATCCACAATAACAAAGAGATTAGGAAAAACAGCCGGTTCTGCTGCTTGACGTTGAAATTCATTGTACAAGGACGCATCATTGTCAGAAAGAATGAATTAAAGGATGTTACAGGAATTATACGGGTAAAAGCCTTTTAGATTTCATTAATCGATTATGCTTCAAGGCAAAATTCGTACTTATTTTTCTTTTCACAAAAGAAGTGAAATAAGAAAATTTAAAAGTTCCCACGAAATTTACTTAACATATTCATGTGATGTACATTTCGACCTTGATTCGTTAAAAATTTGTAATTTAATGGCTTGTACAAGACCAAAACCTGACGTAAACATAAACATTTATAACTATTTTTAACCTGTGAGATTATTAAATATATTTATACAACCCTGACCCCTGCTTTTTTCTCTTTCAGGCAGAGAATGGGTGAAATAAACTTTTTTATAACCAAAAGTATCAGAGATGAAAAAAGTGTTGTATTTGACATGGATTCTTGTGCTTTTCTCTTTAACAAGGACCAATGCCCAGGTTCCGGCTGAATCCCGGATGATGACCAGCCCTTCAATCAGCAACGATCACATTGTTTTCGTATATTCCAATGATCTTTGGCTGGCAAACCTGGATGGAACCGGTGTCATACGTCTTACTGCAGGCGAAGGTTTTGAATCGTCCCCTTATTTTTCACCGGATGGAAAGACCATTGCATTTACCGGCCAGTATGACGGGAATACGGATGTGTTTACAATTTCTGTTGAAGGAGGAACTCCCACAAGGCTCACATGGCATCCTGACGCAGATTATGTCAGAGGATTCAGTGCTGACGGGAAATCTGTTTTGTTTTCCTCAGCGCAGGAGACATTTTTCGATGGATTACCCAATTTTTATCTTGTCCCTCTTTCAGGAGGATTCCCGGAAAAAATTAACCTGCCCAGCGGAGTATACGGCAGCTTCTCTCCTGACGGGAAAAAGATCGCTTACAACCCCTATTATCCGGCTTTCCAACAGTGGAAGAATTACCGCGGAGGGAGAATATCTTTTATCTGGATCTGTGATCTGAGCTCTCTGGGTGTGGAAAAGATTCCCCAGCCTCAGAGCGGATGTAACGACTGGCGTCCCATGTGGATCGGCGATAAGGTGTATTTCCTTTCCGACCGCAACGGTGAATTCAACCTCTTTTCGTATAACATCACATCTAAAGAAGTCAGGCAACTTACGCATTTCACCGATTTTCCCATTAATTCTGCGGGATGTGACGGAGAAAAGATCATCTTTGAACAGGCCGGATATCTTCATCTGTATGACCTGGCCTCAAACACCTCAAAGCAACTTCATATTCATGTCCCGGCAGATCTTCCAAATATTCGTCCGCGTTACGTATCCGCTGCAAAAAATATCCATTCTGCAAACATTTCACCCAGCGGAGCCAGAGCTGTATTTGAAACCAGAGGTGATATAGTTACCGTTCCTGCCGAAAAAGGAGATCCCAGAAACCTGACGAATACACCCGGTGTTTTTGAAAGGTATCCTTCCTGGTCACCCGACGGGAATAAAATTGCCTGGCTCTCCGATGAATCCGGTGAATACAAACTCTTTGTCGCCGGACAAAACGGTGAAGGTGAATCAAAAACCTATGCGCTTGACGGGAAAGGGTTTTACTATAATCCCATTTGGTCACCGGATCATAAGATGATTGCTTATACCGACAATGGATTCAACCTTTATTATATTGATCTTGCTTCAGGGAAAACCAAAAAAATAGCAACCGAACCGGTTTACGACATTTTTGGCGCCATGACGCCCGACTGGTCACCTGATTCCAGGTGGATCGCCTTTTCCATGGTCATGCCTACCAATATCCTTCGCGTTTATTTGTACTCTCTCGACCAGGACAAGCTTTTCCCGGTAACGGATGGACTCAGCGATTGTTCCGAACCTGTGTTTGACAAAGGAGGAAAATATCTTTATTTCTTCGGTTCAACAGATGCCGGTCCCGTCCGTCAGTGGTTTGATCTTTCCACGGAAGATATGCATATGAAAAGCTCTTTATATATTGCCGTTCTGGATAAGAATACTCCGAATCCCATTCTGAAAAACAGCGATGAAGAAAAAGGAACATCAGAACCCAGTAAAGAAGAACCCAAAGCAAAGGATAAAAAAACTGAAAAAGATAAAGCCAAAAACGATTCATCAGCTGTAAAAAAGATAGTCATTGATATCGAGGGGCTCTCCAATCGTATCCTGGCACTTCCCCTGCCCGCAGGAAATTACTCCAGTCTGGCAGCCGGAAAGGAAAAACAGATCTTCTATGCAGAATTTCCTGCTATCCCTTCATCTGATGGACATAGCAACGCAAAACTGCATTCGTTCAGCCTGGAAACCCAAAAAGATAATATCGCCCTGGATGCCCTGAGCAATTATATTCTTTCATTCGATAAGAAAAAGATTCTGTATAATCTCAATGAATCCTGGTTTATTGCCGATGCTGGGGATAAAATCGAATCAGGAAAAGGCGCGCTGAACCTGGATGCCGCCCAGATAAAAATTGATCCACCTGCGGAATGGCACCAGATGTTCAATGATATCTGGCGCATCAACCGTGATTTCTTTTACGATCCGGGAATGCAGGGAGCCGACTGGAATGCCATCAAAGGAAAGTACGAACAATTCCTTCCCTTTCTCTCCTGTCGCGATGATTTTACACGCCTGACACAATGGATGTGCAGCGAGCTCACCATCGGACACTCCTTTACATTTGGAGGAGAGCAGTTCAGAAATCCGAAAACCGTACCTGTCGGACTTCTGGGCGCTGATTTTACCATCGGGAATGGCCGGTACCGTTTCAGCAAGATTTATGGAGGATTGAACTGGACACCCGATTTACGGTCACCCCTGACAGAACCCGGAGTGGATGTCAAAGAAGGAGAATATCTCCTTGCGGTTAACGGAAAAGATCTGACGACATCGGTCAGTCCTTACAGTTTATTTGAAAACACAGCTGGAAAACTTTTAGAAATCAGGGTCGGCCCCAAGCCCGATGGCTCCGGTTCACGGGTTGTTAAAGTAGTTCCGATTGCAAGTGAAAAAGACCTCCGTAACCGATATTGGGTTGAAAACAACCTGAAAAAGGTAAATGAAGCAACTCACGGAAGAGTAGCTTATGTTTATGTTCCCAATACCTCTACAGCCGGACACGATTATTTCAAACGCTATTTCTTTCCGCAGTCGGGAAAAGATGCAATCATTGTGGATGAACGCTTCAATGGAGGAGGATCCCTGGCCGATTATATCATCGATATCCTCCGCCGGCCTTATCTGAATTTCTGGGCCACCCGTTACGGTAATGACCTCAAAGCGCCCAATGCTTCCATTCAGGGACCGAAAGTCATGTTGATCAATGAATATGCAGGAAGTGGCGGCGATTATTTGCCCTGGACATTCCGGAAATTAAATCTGGGTAAGCTTATTGGCAAACGGACCTGGGGAGGACTTGTCGGAATCCTGAATTTTCCCGTTCTCATGGATGGAGGGGCTGTCACCGCTCCGAATGTGGCTTTCTGGAATGAAGATGGATGGAGAATTGAGAATGAAGGCATAACTCCCGACATTGAGGTCGAGCAGTTGCCAGCAGAGGTTGCAGCAGGTAAAGATCCTCAACTCGATAAAGCCATCGAGGTGGTTCTGGATGAACTGAAAGCCAATCCAACAACGAAGCCATCCCGCCCGGCATACCCGGTCAGGGTCAGGAAGTAGAATCTGAATTATTGATTCAGAACTCATTGTCACTTTCCCTTTAAAATACCCTGGACTTTAATCCGGGGTATTTTTTTTAACTCAATTCAATTTTTATGCGTATATTTATACAATATTTTATAATCACATTATGAACAACGGAACAGTAAAATTTTTTAATGAAACGAAAGGATTCGGATTCATTAAGGACTCAGATTCAGAAAAAGAATATTATGTACAGTCATCCGGGTTGAAAGACAGAATAAAAGAGAATGACAAAGTAACATTCGATCTGGCCGAAGGAAAAAAAGGACCCAATGCAGTTAATGTTAAACTAGCTAAATAGATATTTGGTCAAACATTAAAAATTTTAAGCCTCACGTTCACGTGAGGCTTTTTTATTATCAATCCAATTATTAAAAACAGATTTTTTTTCATAAATTTGTTTAAATATCAAAACATTATGAACGGACAACCTAATAAATCATCCGGGAAAATCCAATGGATTCTTGGATTGATAATAGTATTATGCGGGGGAGCATCTCTCGTTCTGTTCTTCGTCAGCGAATTCAAGACCATGTACCTGTTCATTTGCATAGGTCTTGTTGTTATTGGATCACTTTTATTGAGCAGTGTCAAAAAAACAGGGTAACAGATTGTTAACTGATGATCCCTGTGATATTGACCCTCTGATTCCGGAGAAAATGGACCCTATCTAAAAGGATCATCGTCTGGTGAATTCCCAATTCCAGAACTTTGTAATAAAAAATGGGTTTCCCTTTTCAAATCCATGCTCTGATTGGAAATACAAAAAGGCAGTCAGTAATAGATGTGTATTGTCTTGTAAGAAACCAGAGAAACGAAGTTTGGTCTGAAGAGTGAAACTTCAGATCTGATTCTGTACCCGGATTATGTTTACAGGGTTGATCTTCCCGGGGCTGGCTGGTCTTTTCGGTTTAACTAAAAGCCTTCACAGAGCAAGGATTTCACTGGTGGAAAGTCCGGGTCTCTCTGATCCGATTGTCTTCGCTTGACAATTGAAAAAGTAATAGTAACTATTATAATGTTCATAGTTGAGGTTATCCGGATTCCGGTAGTGTCTCAGTTTGAATTTATAAAGATACGGCTATTACTAAACAGCAATCTCTTAACTCTCCCAAAAAACAAAAGAGATATTTTTGAAAAAAACTTGACAATTATGATTTTATAGTTATATTTGCACTGAAGTAATAAAAACTAGAGAAAAAAACACTTAAGATTTTTTAAAGAGATTACCAGTAAAACTTAGATTTTTCTGATACATACGAAAAAAAAACTTGATTCACAAAAGCCCTTTAATTAGGGCTTTTGTTTTTATGTATAAACCAATACCCAAATTCAATGGAAGAAACTTTACCTGAAGAAAAAAAGAAGAATCCCCTTTTTGAGTTTGCCTACCTTGGTAAAACAGAGGTGTTATTAAACACCCTGAAAGATTTAGCAATGCCAGAGAAGTGGGAATATACAACTTCCCCAAATAAAAGGCCACTCCCCATTCTTTTTAGTTACCTAATTCACACATTTGTAAGAGTTCAAGAGGAGGGTAAAATTCTAAAAAGCGATAAATACACTTCCTTTAATACTGGGCTTGTTACTCCAAATCAAGAGGAAATATTTATGCTTTTCAAGGAAAGGCCTGAATCCGGGGATTTATACTTTCTTGAATTTTGTAAAGAAAGTGGACGAAACATGGCGAGGTTTTGCCCACTCCCGGAGAGACCAAGCTATTTTACAGATGTGTCGGAATTGTTCTTCGATTTCAAACTTAAACTTAGAGTAAACATTGATCACATTGTTGAGGATCCTAATAACACCGCCCGTTTTCCAGAAAACATTCAACAACTCCCTAAGCATCAATTAATAAACACATTCAAGGGGGCATTAGATCATGCAATCAAGAGGATTCAACGAAATTATAAAACTGCCGTTCCTCAATACTATAGGGGGCCAAGTTTCCCAACTGGTCAATTACAATTATTGATTCCTCTTTGTTTGACAGATCCAGTAAAGGCGGATTTGGCACTGGCTATATATAAGGCTGGCGATGCCTATGTTGGCCGGACATGCCTAACTTTAGATATGGCAATGAATAACGCCAGATTAATAACTAAGCCAGATGATGACTGGTTAAACCCATAGAATTGCCCCACGTGGCCAAAAATAAAGGTCAATAATTGCCTAACTTCATTTCATAAAAAGCATTACTGTATCTTCAATTTTCCAAATATTCTTAGTTAATCCCGCCTCCATGGCTTGCATTACTCCTAATGTTTTGTGAATCCGGAAAAAGTTATAGTGAATAAAATGTAAAATCTGAAGTGTAAAACGTAATGTGTAAAACGTAATGTGTAAAACGTAATGTGTAAAACGCAAAGTGTAAAACGAAATGTGCAAAGTGCAAATCAAAATTACACTTTGCACATTGCACATTGCATTTGAATGGGGGTACCCGGGGCGGGACTTGAACCCGCACGCCCGTGAGGGCACAGGATTTTAAGTCCTGCGTGTCTACCAATTCCACCACCTGGGCGAAGCAT
>JAUZOW010000130.1 GCA_030706225.1 Bacteroidota bacterium
AAGATAAAGATAAAGATAAGCGAAATGATTCCGGAGATGTACAAATGGAACTTCCTTTATAAATGGAAATCCTGATAGTCACAGGAACATTGAAACTAAAACATAAATCGTAAATCCTGCTCATGGTCGACACAAACATAATACCCGTCACTTCTGATGTTACCTGGATCGGGGTACTGGACCGGGATATCAGAACCTTTGATATTGTCATGGAAACCCAATATGGGACTACTTACAATTCATATTTCATCAATTCCGGGAAAAAAGTTGTCATTGAAACGGCAAAAGAAAAATTCTGGCCGGTTTATGAGTCAAAGCTCAGGAAAGTGGTTAACCCGGAAGAGATTGACTATATCATCCTTGATCATACAGAACCCGATCATTCGGGCAGCCTGGGGAAATTGCTTGAAATTGCCACTAAAGCAGTCGTCGTAGGATCAGGTAATGCCATTCGCTATCTGAAAGACCAGGTAGGACACGATTTCCCAAACATGGTGGTCAAAGACGGCAATCGGCTTGATCTGGGTAATAAAACACTTCGCTTTATCGGGACTCCGAACCTTCATTGGCCGGATTCCATAGTCACTTACCTGGAAGAAGAACAGATATTGTTCACTTGTGATATTTTCGGTGAGCATTTCTGTCATGAAGCAATGTTTGATGATCTGGCAGGTGATTTTGATGACGCTTTCCGGTATTATTTTGATGTGATTATGCGTCCATACAGCCGGTTTATGGTTCAGGCCATCGAAAAGATCCGCCCTTTGCAGATCCGTGCTATTTGTCCCGGACATGGGATGATTCTAAGAAGTAAGTGGAAAAAATACGTTGACCTTACTGAACAATACGCCCGTGAATATTTAAAGAATCCGGCTCCGGATACTGTATTTCTGGGATATGTTTCATCCTATAATTATACAGCTACAATTGCTGAAAAGATTGCTGAAGGAATCCGCCAGTCGGGTAATATCGAGGTAGATATCTGTAATCTGGAGAAAACGAATCTGGGAGTGGTTGAGCAGAAGCTTATCCGTTCATCGGCCTTTATTCTGGGTTGTCCTACCTTTAATCAGAATTTGCTTCTGCCGGTTTATCAGGTTTTTGCACTTATCAATCCGATTCGCGACAAGGGAAAGCCAGCTGCTGCTTTCGGCTCGTACGGATGGAGTGGAGAAGCTGTAAGGATGATCACTTCCAATCTGAGAAACCTTAAGTTGAATGTTTTGGATGACGGATTGATGGTGAAATTTTCTCCACACAATGAGATCCTGGAACAATGTATCGAATATGGCAGGAATTTTGGCAAAAGAGTGCTGGAAACAAAATGATTGCCTAACTTTGTTTCGGTTCCCGATAATTACCGGAAAGGTATTGGAATAATGAAAAAAAATTCTGTAAATATTTTTTTGATCCTGTTGGTTCTGCCTTTGCTGTTTTTTTCTTCATGCTCTATGGAGAAAAAATTAGCCAAAAGCTTTGTGAATAAAATGCCGGAGATAAATATCCAGCTTTTTACCCCTCAAAGTTTATACAAATATAACCATAAAGGAGAAAAAATTCCCGGTTTCGATTCTTTAACCGAAGCTCAGCAGGATTCAGCATTATATACCAACAGCCGCTATATCCGGTATATAGATGATTCCATTTACCTTGATAAGTATATTAATTCTCTGATTGATGAATTGAGAGCACTGGGATTCAAAGTGTATCTTGATAATTCAACAGATTCTTTCCTGCGCCAGAAACCGCAGTCTTATGTGTTAAATCTGGCTCAGGTTCAACTGGATGAATATTTATATCCACTGGAAGATGAAGAACCATACAGCGATTCGATTTATTATCGGGTTTTTTATCTGAATGCTTTGGATGCTTCCTCCTGGTTTGAACTCAATAAACTGAATGCTGCCAAACCGGTCAAGACGGTCTTGTATTCCAGCTTTACTTCAACAGATGGCTTTAAGGGAAGATTCTATGTCGATCCTTTTACGATGAATCCTCAGTATAAATATAATATTGACAGTCTTACAGTTAAGGATGCTTATGATTTGGCCGGGTTCCTGGGTAAAAAGCATGCCAGTTATCTTTACGATTTCTTCCTGAATCAGTATATCCTGTATCATCTTCCTGAAGATGTGGAAATGGAAGATTACTATCATTTTAACCGTTTCCGGCATACGGTTTCTCCTACGGAAGATGACCGATTTGAAATTCTGGATAATAAATAAGAGAGGTTCAGAAACGGCTGCGTGCGTAAGGAGCTGAAGCGGGATTCCCGAAATTTCCTTTTAAATATTTGTAATAGCCTGTAATAGCTATCATTGCGGCATTGTCTGTAGAATATTCAAGACGAGGAATGAAAACATTCCAATTGTATTGATTCTGCCCCTCCAGTAATGCTGCACGAAGCGCTGAATTTGCAGAAACTCCTCCGGCAATAGCTACTTCCCGGATACCTGTTTCATCGGCAGCTTTTTTCAGTTTTTGCATCAGTATGCTTACAATAGTATATTGAATGGATGCACAGAGATCGGTTTTGTTCTTTTCAATAAAATCCGGGTTTTCCTTGATCCGGTCGCGTAAAAAGTAAAGAATGGAAGTTTTCAATCCACTAAAGCTGAAATCAAGTCCAGGAATAGAAGGTTTTGAAAAGTGAAATTTCTCAGGATCCCCTTCCCGAGCCAGCTTATCAATTAACGGTCCTCCGGGATAGGGTAGCCCCATAATCTTTGCAGCTTTATCAAATGTTTCCCCGGCGGCATCGTCGATAGTCTGCCCGAGAATGTGCATACTGAAATGATCGTCGATTCGTACGATTTGGGTATGCCCACCGGAAACGGTAAGGCAAAGAAAAGGGAATTCGGGAACAGGTTTGGTACTGTACTGGTCACGGATAAAGTGTGCCATAATATGGGCCTGAAGGTGATCTACTTCGATAGTAGGTATCTTTAACCCAACAGCCAGGGATTTGGCAAAAGAGGTCCCTACAAGCAAAGATCCCAATAAGCCCGGACCCTTTGTATAAGCTACTGCTGCGAGTTGATTTTTCTGTATATTTGCTTTCGTTACTGCCGCATGGATGACCGGAATAATATTTTGCTGATGTGCCCGGGAGGCCAATTCTGGAACCACTCCCCCGTACATCCGGTGAACTTCCTGGCTTGCAGTGACATTGGACAAAATATAATCATCCGCTACGACAGATGCAGAGGTATCGTCACAGGATGACTCAATGCCAAGGATGAAAACCGGCATGATTTTTTCTTATTTATGTGTAATAATTAAACCACAAAAGTACCATAAAAACTGTTTTAAAAATATTGCTTTACATATTTGTGGTACTGTTTGCCCTGGTATTCACACTCTATTCTATATTCCGTGAACCCAAGGTACAAACCCTGATGGCCCGGGCGACTTCAGCTTATTTTTCAAAAGAGCTGAAAACCCAGGTCGATATACGTGGCTTTTATTTTTCACTGGCTCATGGACTTACGATGGAAGGAATGGCTATTAAGGACAGAAACCAGGCTTACCTCTTCCGGGCCGATAAATTGAGCGTCGTTCCCGGCCGTTTCAGTTACCGTAAGCATATTTTAATAATTCGCAGAGTTTATATTGAGAATGGAGAATTTCAACTTTTAACCCATAAAGGTGATTCAACCCTTAATATCAAGTTTATTTTAGATTATTTCATTTCGAAGGATACTACCCGGAAAGCAACAACACTTCCCGGAAAACCCTGGCATTTTTCAGTAAAATCTGTTGAACTTTCCGATACCCGGTTTCATTTTGAAAATGAAAATACTCCCCGTCAGTCGATAGGAATGGATTATTCTAATATTGATGCGAATCATATAAACCTTCTTCTGACGGATTTAAAACCGAATGCGGATACCATTTATGTTACCATTAAGCGTTTTTCGGCTGTTGAAAGATCAGGATTTGCTGTTAAATCAATGAGCGGAATATTTCAGATCAGCCCTCGCTTTCTCAAAGCGAATAAGCTGAAAATTGTAACGGAACATTGCAACCTGGATCTGGACTTCGCTTTTATATACAATTCCTGGAATGCCTATAACGATTTCCTGAATAAGGTCAATATCCATGCAGATATCAGGCCATCTGTTCTTGATCTTCAGGATATCGGAGCATTTGCACCTGTTCTTTATGACATGAAAAATTCTTTCCGGATACATGGAAATATAAAAGGTACTGTTAATAATTTCCGGGCAAGGAATTTTTATGCGGCATTCGGAGAAAATACATTCTTTGACGGAAATATTACGGCAAATGGTCTTCCCGATGTGGAAGAGACTTTTGTGGATATGAATATCCATAATCTGAATGCAAGTTGCAAGGATATCGAACAACTCAACCTTCCTGCCGGAGCCGGAAGAATATCATTGCCTCCTTTCCTTGAAAATACCGGAATTATTGATGTGAAGGGGAATTTTACGGGGTTTTATAATGATTTTGTTGCAACGGTAAAACTCAAAAGCGGAATTGGCGAGATCAATACCGACCTTAAGCTGACAAAAAAGAAAGGAACCCGTTTGCTGGACTATGATGGAGAGCTGGATGCAACCGCGCTGGATCTTGGGTCTCTATTCAAATCCGGGAAATTTGGCAAGGTCAGTATGAGAGCTGATATCAAAGGAAAAGGATTCAGTCTTGACAATGCCGCATTAACCCTGAATGCCCGGATCGATTCCCTTTCGTTGAACAAATACATGTACCACCAGATTGAAATCAGTGGATCTCTGATGGAAAAGAAGTTTGACGGAAAACTGAATATCCGGGATCCGAATCTTTTGTTGGACTTTAGCGGTTTGGTTGATTTCAGTGATTCTGTTCCCCAATTCAATTTCAAATCAGACATTTCCAAAGCAAATCTTTTTGCCCTTCATTTGCTTGACCGGGATTCTGTTTTAAACCTTTCCACCCGCTTAGATGTGGATTTCAAAGGGAATGATATTGATAATATTGAAGGGTCCATTAAAGTCAGTGATCTCTTCTACACGGAAGGTATTCATGTAGCGAAAATGAAAGAACTTACTTTGAATACCTTTCGGGAGAAGAACAACAGGAAATCCTATCATCTGAGATCGGATTTTGCTGATGCTGATTTTTCGGGAGAATTTTCTTTCCGTGAAATGATTCCCTCTCTGTCCGCATTTACGAATAATTACCTGGTGTCCTTCAAACTGGCTGACTCCTTGATTCATCATCAATCAGCATCCAATCAGGTTTTCAAATATTCCATTTCGCTGAAAAATACAAATCCCCTAACCGAAATATTCGTACCGTTCTTAAGAATTTCGGATGGAACCCGTTTTGAAGGACAGTACAATGAGGAAAAGGGGGCAATAGAATTAAATGGATCTTCTCCGGATTTGATGATTAAAAACATGCATTTTGCCCACTGGTTTGTTCATGCGACAAGCCGGATGGATAATCTTCATGTGGAAACCGGTTCCGATGAATTTATCCTTAAACCGAAAAGCAAGAAGGATACCGTTGAGATCAAAACGGATGATTTTAAAATAGCTTCTGACATGAGAGACGATTCAATATTTTACAAGCTGACGTGGAAGGGGGATGATCCCGGAAGCTTTAGTGAAGTGGGTGGATTCGTCGATTTTACAAAAAACCCTCATGTGGAACTGAAGATCGATCGTTTTAATGTTTACCTGGATCACCGTAACTGGGACGTTTTACCGGATAACCTTGTTGTTTTTGACACAACCGGAATTTTCATCAGGCATATGGGATTTTTGTCAGAGGAACAGCATCTTGATATTAATGGTAAAATTTCCAGGAATCCTGCAGATACACTGAATTTCCATTTTACAAATCTGAATATTTCACATCTTGATAAACTGTTATCCACATCTTCTGTGGATATCGACGGAATCCTGTCGGGGGATCTGAAACTTTTTGATATTTACGGGAAGATGAGACTGCTATCGGATCTCAGGATTGAAAAGTTGAAATTCAATAATGAGATGCTTGGAACTGCTGCGCTGACGGTATTTTACGATAATGATAATCAGAAATTTGATGTTAGTTCGAAGATTATTTATACCGGTAATATCGGTACAAACATTCCTCTGAACATGGCTGGTGATATCTCCATTAAAGATCCTGATCCACGGATCAACCTGGTGGTGAATCTGAAAAACCTGAACATGAAAATGCTGAATCCTTTTGTTTCCAGCTTCATGTCGCAACTTTCCGGACTTGCCTCCGGGAATGTCCAGATATACGGGACACTAAGCAAGCCGGTTTTCCATGGAGAAGTGAAACTGATGCGTTCCGGTTTCCGGATCAATTACCTGAATGTTCCCTATTCCTTCTCAGATGTGGTAAAATTTGATACCAACCGGATTGTGTTTAACAATATCAGCATTTTTGATTCACTGGGGAATAAAGCTACGCTGAATGGAATGATTACCCATAATTATTTTCATGATCTGAAACTTGATCTAAACATTGATTATGAGGATTTTTCAGCATTTAAAAATACTTTTGCCCAAAATAATATCTTCTACGGAACCGCCCGTGCTACCGGGAAAGTTTCCATAACCGGTTCGCCCGATGATATTGCCATTAATGTAAAAGCCAGTACCAAAGGCGGAACCCATGTTTATATTCCTATAAACATGACAGCTGATGTGAGTCAAAATGAGTACATCATTTTTTCAAATCCAGGTGAGGATACGCTGAACCTGCCCTCGGTGGCTTTGAAAAAGCCGACGACAGGTCTTACCCTGAATCTTGGGTTACTGGTTAATCCGAGTGCAGAAGTGGAAGTTTATCTGCCGGATCAGCTTGGTGAAATTAAAGCCAGCGGAAGGGGAAACCTGACTATGGAAATGACACCAACCAGCAGTTTCGGACTTTTGGGAACATATACCTTGCAGAAAGGTTCATTCCTCCTTTCCCTTAAAAATCTGCTCCGTCTTAATTTTCTGATTCGCGATGGAGGAAGGATAACCTGGACAGGAGATCCGACCGATGCCAATGTCGCACTGAATGCAGTATATAAGACACGTGTAACTCTGAGTGGGTTGACATCCGACCAGGATAAAGCAAACTTGCGCATTCCGGTTGATTGTATCATCCGGATGAACGGAAGGTTAATGAACCCTGAGATTTCTTTCGGAATGGAACTCCCGAATGTCGATGAAGATATTAAATCCCTGGTGTATGGAGCCATCGATACATCCAATGCATCGGTAATGAACCAGCAGATGATGTACGTGCTGG
>JAUZOW010000131.1 GCA_030706225.1 Bacteroidota bacterium
AATAAATATTTATTCATTTTCAAAGAGGCTTGTAATCTTTAATTGTTGTTTAAATCCATGGAAATGCTTGGTTGTTTGGAAGTAAACTGTTTTGGTCATACCCGGGATCAGATCGAAATAGTTGTCGGAAAATTGTCCCTGGCCGGGTACCGACAAGTATACATTCCGGGCAAGCTTGTCTGTTGTAAGCTTTACCGAATATCCTTCTGCATTCTGGGTAACAGATGCAGTGATAACCGGCTTTTCCAGTTTGAGAAATTTAGGTGTTACAAAATAAAAATTCCGGTCGGCCAGAAGTTTCTTTCCTGCAGTTAATTCTGCGTGAAGGAATACCCGGTCCTGATTATTTTCTCCCAGAAGTTTATTCAATGGCATTTCAAAAAACCGTGTTGAGGAATTCAATGGAATTGTCAAGTTAATAAGGGAATCGGAAAGTATTTTTCCGTTGAAATCAAGCACTTTGACCGAAAGTTGGGAAGGTATTTCAGAAATGCTGTCAGATACGACATAAACCGATGCTGCGCCTTTTTCATTTACCACGGAGATCATGACGTTCTGGTAATCCTTACGAGCTTCATAATATAACGCTTTCGGTTGTCCGTAATAGTCACGACATGACCATGAAACTACCGGCCAGCAATCATTCAATTGCCAGAAGAGGGTTCCCATGCAATATGGTTTTGCACGACGGTGAGCTTCCATAGCAATTCCGATTCCTTCAACTTGCAAAAGCTGGGAGACATAGCCATAGGATTCAAAATTTTCCGGTTTATGAAAATCTCTGACCATGTATTCTTCAATGGTTTCATAACCGATAGGGTGTTTCTGGTGAGCTTTCATGACAGGTGAGAACAAAATCCGGTCTTCAGGAAGCGTAAAAAGCCGGATTGATTTCATATCGGGAAATCCCTGAAATCCATATTCGCTGACAAACCGGCCGATCTTTCTTTTATATACGTCGAATGTCTCTTTTCCCCACCATACACCCCAGTAATGCATATCTCCTTCCCGAAGGCTTTCGGTACGGCCCCATCCGTTTCTGGGTGATGTGGAAATGTAAGGGTGTTGTCCATCAAATTTTAAAACGCAATTCCGGAGGATTTTATGGAACAGCGTATCATAGCCATGCCAGATAGCTGCTGAGTCTTCTGTGGAATAGTTGTATTGTTTCTGCCATCCCCAGTTTTTCCAGCCTTCATCAATTTCATTATTCCCGCACCAGAGTGCAAGGCATGGATGATTACGTAACCGGACAATATTCTGGATCACTTCGGTTGTTACATTCTGTAGGAATGTCTTGGAGGAAGGGTACATGGCACAGGCAAACATAAAATCCTGCCAAACCAAAATCCCATTCTCATCACAGAGATCATAAAAAAGGTCTTTCTCATAAGTGCCGCCACCCCAAACGCGCAACATATTCATATTGGCGTCTTTTGCAGATTTAATCAATGCTTGGTATGTTGAATCCGTTACACGCGGCAGAAAATTGTCCGGTGGAATGTAATTGGCCCCTTTCATAAACACTGGAACTCCATTAAGCAGAAAGTAGAAAGAGTGTCCGGCAGAATCGGGTTGTTCAACAAGCATTAGAGTACGCAGGCCGATGCGGGTTGAGCCTGAATTCAGCTTTTGATTTTTGATGTATATATCATGACTGATATTGTAGAGGTAAGGATCGCCCATTCCATTGGTCCACCATCTTTTAGGATTCTTGATAGTGAAATTCACCGGAATGATATTTACTCCTTTCCGGAGTAGCGTAGATTTGACCGTATTTTCTTCTCCGTTTACAAAAATTTTCACCGAAGCCGTATCCTCAGTCACTGAAAAAATCATATATCTCCCTGTGAGTCGTGCCAGTGAGTCGGAAAGAAAGTTCTGCAGATAGTGAACCCCCAGCATGATATTATCATCATAGACTCTTAACTGAATGGGTTTCCAGATCCCGCTGGTGATAAAAACAGGACCCCAGTCCCAGCCGAAATGATAGGCTGCTTTACGGCATATTACTTTTTCGTCGCCCGGTAATTTATAAGGCAGTTGAGAATAACGGGAGCTGTTTTCCGGAACAATGGCAGGAAACTGAATCCGGATGGTGTTTTCACCTGTGTGTATGTATTTTTTTATGGGAGCTGCCCATTCACGGAACATGTTATCCGCAACAATGACAAGGGAATCGTTGATAAAAACATTTGCGTAAGTATCAAGGCCTTTGCAATCGAGATCGACATGAATATGCTGTAAAACCGTATCACTAATCGTAAATGTTTTCAAATATTCCCACCCGATCTCTCCGATCCATTGAAGGGAAGATTCATTGTCCCGGTAAAAGGGATCCGGAATACTTTTGTTTCGTAATAAGTCCAGATGGACACATCCTGGAACAATGGCATCTTTCCATTCATTTCCCCCGGCTTTTCTGAATTTCCATTTTCCACCCAGATCCAGGGTCTGAATATCCTGGGTAAAAGCAATAAAAGGAAAAAGAAAAAGTAAACAGATAATGACTATTGAGCGATGAGTGGTCATAGAGGTTTTATTAGTTCTTGAAAATGTAAAGTTACAGATTTTCATAAAATGTATTAACTTCGACAATCCAATCAATACTTTCAAAGAATCATGGATCTGAACAGATTGAAAGAACGTTTTGTTTCTTTATATGGAAACGGGAACAACAAACCATCTGTCTTTTTTGCTCCCGGCAGAGTAAATCTGATCGGTGAACATACCGATTATAACGGAGGTTATGTGTTTCCATGTGCTCTTCAGTATGGGACATACCTGATTGCCAGGAAGAATACCGACGGGATTATTCGCATGGCTTCCATGAATTTTCCGGGTGAACTGGCGGTCCCTTCCTCAAAACCATTGGAAAAACAGGGAGATCATTGGTTTAATTACCCGCTCGGGGTTTTGGATCAGTTTGTAAAGAAAGGATTTGTTCTTCATGGAATGGAAATGCTTTTTGCAGGTGATATTCCGAACGGTTCCGGCCTTTCATCATCTGCCTCCATTGAAGTAGTTACGGCTTTTACTGTCAATGAATTCCTTTCTGCAGATCTGGACCTGATCGAACTGATTAAAATGTCGCAGGAAGCTGAGCATGCTTTTGCCGGAGTGAACTGCGGTATCATGGATCAGTTTGCCGTCGGGATGGGAGAGAAGAACCATGCGGTTTTTTTGAATTGCCATACGCTTGAATACAAGCTGGTTCCGGTACTTCTTCCGGGATATTGCTTAATTGTAGCAAATACAAATAAAAAAAGAGGCCTTGCCGATTCAAAATACAATGAAAGGGTCGCTGAGTGCAATGAAGCGGTAAATCTGATGAAACTTCACTTTGGAATCGACAGGCTTGGCGAGATGAGTTTTATGCAGTTTTTCAAGTTTCAGGATTCTATTGCCGATCCGGTGATCCGGAAAAGAGCACGTCATGTGATTTCTGAAAACCAGCGTGTTCTAAATGCCGTATCCTGCCTGCTGAAAAGCGATCTGATCGGATTCGGGGCACTTATGAACGCTTCCCATGAATCGTTACGCGACAACTATGAAGTGACCGGGAAGGAACTCGACACCCTCGTCGATGAAGCACAACAGATTAACGGTACTCTCGGAGCACGTATGACCGGTGCCGGCTTTGGCGGATGTACGGTCAACCTGGTTAAAGAAAGTGCGATTGAAGAATTCATGGAAAAAGTAGGGAAAGGTTATCGCAAACGAATCGGTTTGGAGGCAACGTTTTATAAAGGTGAAATCAGTGATGGCGTAAGGAAAATCCAGTGATAATAAAACTTTCTGTATATGGCCGGGAAGGATAGCAAGCATAAAAAAGAGAAAGAAAAAATCAAGGAAGATAATTGTTCGCAGATCAATAATAATAATGATGATCGTTTCAGCAAGCTTACCCGCGATTTCTATGAATCCGAACTCGTAAAACTTCAACTTGAACTGGTTAAGCTTCAGGAATGGATCAAGCATAAAGGCCTTCGGGTGATTGTGATCTTTGAAGGCAGGGATGCTTCGGGTAAAGGAGGCACAATCAAGAGAATTACAGAATGCCTTAATCCGCGTGTTTGTCGTATTGTAGCTCTTGGGATTCCTACAGAAAGAGAAAATTCACAATGGTATTTTCAACGATATGTGGCTCATCTGCCTGCTGCCGGAGAACTTGTCCTTTTTGACCGCAGCTGGTACAACAGGGCAGGAGTTGAACGGGTTATGGGATTCTGTTCGGAAGAAGAGTACTGGGATTTCCTGAGATCATGCCCTGGTTTTGAAAATATGCTGATAAGATCAGGGATTGTCCTCATCAAGTACTGGTTTTCCGTCAGCGATAAGGAACAGGAACGACGCTTTATTCAAAGGATTAATGATCCTATGCGACAATGGAAGATCAGCCCGATGGATATGGCATCCCGTTCAAAATGGGTGGAATACTCCCGTGCTAAAGACGATATGTTTTCTTATACTGATACCAAACAATCCCCCTGGTATGTGGTGGAAGCCAATGACAAACGCAAAGCACGGTTAAATTGTATACATCATATTCTCAGCATGATTCCTTATGAAGAAGTTCCCCGCGACCCTATTATCCTGCCTCCGATTGAAAAAGATATAGCCTATATCCGCCCACCTTTATCGGAACAAACCTTTATTCCCAATATCTACTGAAAATTCCCCATAAACCTAATAACATCAATTAGATCAATTAGGTCAATTAGATCAATTAGATCAATTAGGTCAATTAGATCAATTAGGTCAATTAGGTCAATTAGGTCAATTAATTCAATTTCCCTGTCCTACCAAGAAAATTCAATTACGGTCGTCTCACTGTACTTTTCTCCTGGTTTCAGGATGGAATTCGGAAATGACTTCTGGTTGGGTGAATCGGGAAAGTGCTGTGTTTCAAGACAGAATCCCCAATGCTTTTTATAAACGATACCATTTTTCCCGGTAATTGTTCCATCCAGAAAATTTCCGGTATAAAACTGAACACCCGGCTGAGTGGATTGAACGGTTAATACACGGCCTGATTTGTCCTCAGTTACTTTTGCAACCGGATGTAATTCACCGGTTTTTCCCGTCAAAACATAATTATGATCGTATCCACCGGGCACCTGACTGATTCGTTCCCCAATGGTATGATCTGTCGAAAAATCCATTGGAGTATGGATTGTCAATGGTAATTTCCCCGTTGGGATCAGCTGGTCGTTCACTTCGGTATAGCGGTCAGCATACAATGTGACATGATGGTTCAGTACATCCGTTTCACCTCCTGTCAGGTTGAAATAGCTATGGTTGCAAAGGTTGATCGGGGTTGGTTTATCGGTTACTGCTTCCATCCGGATGATCAACTGATTCTTGTCATTCAGGGTATATTTCACGGTTACATTCAGATTCCCCGGGAAACCTTCTTCTCCGTCTTTACTTAAATATTTCAGAATGATACCTCGTTCACCGTTTCCTGAAAATTCAGAAGCATTCCAGATCATTTTATCAAACCCTTTCACTCCACCGTGCAATGTATTATTTCCATCATTCTTTGCAAGGTGATAAATTTTTCCATCCAGTGTAAATGTTCCGTTGGCAATACGGTTCCCATACCTGCCGACCAAAGCTCCGAAATAGGGTGTTTTTTCGAGATAGGATTTCAGGTTGTCGTATCCCAGAACAATATCACCGGTTTTCCCGTTTTTATCAGGAACTATAACAGAAGTGATGATTCCGCCATAGTTGGTGATCTTGATGGTAATGCCATTCGGATTGGAAAGCGTATAAAGATCTGCTTCCTGTCCATCCACCTTTCCGAAATATTGTTTCATAATCGTTGAATTTTTAATTGAATCGTTTTTTTCTGATTTGCTTTTATTCCCATTGCCCGAACAACCTGGTAAAAGGAGGGAAGCAACCGGGAGAATAGCTAATAGTAAAAACCATTTTTTCATGGATGTATTTGTTAAGACCAATACAAACCTAATGAAAAGGAGGATACGATATTACAAAATGGTCTTCTTTTATCACGCTGACATTCTTGGGAAACAGCTAATTTTGGGGAAAAATCTTTCAATTCGTGTTTTATTTAAATCTCGATAATGACAACGTTGTTTTCAACTTTTGATTTAAAAGGACATACGGTTAAGAACCGTATTGTATTTCCACCTGCAGTTTGTTTTCATTATTCCGGTGATGACGGAATGGTAACAGACAGGAATTACGAACATTACAGGTTACGGGCAGAAGGAGGTGCAGGAATCATCATACAAGAAGCAACCTCGGTCTGGAAACCACAACGGCTTGCTTCTTTTCAGCTTGGTATTTGGTCGGATGACCATATACCCGGTCTTTGCCGGATTGCATCTGTTATTAAAAAATCGGACGCCCTGGCACTGGTGCAAATCCATCAGGCAGGACTTATCACTCCTCCGTCAGTAAATCCTGTCCCTGCCGGTCCTTCTGCAAATGAAAAATACAAGAATTCAAGAGCACTTTTATTAGATGAAATCCATATTATTCGTGATGCTTTCATTTCCGGAGCTGTCCGCGCAAAGAAAGCCGGTTTTGACGGAATTGAACTCCATGGAGCACATGGTTATCTTCTAAATGAATTTGCCTGTTCATATTACAATAAAAGAGAAGATCAGTATGGTGGCGATTTTGCAGGAAGAATGCGTCTTGCAACGGAAATTATTCGTGGGATCCGCCAGGAATGTGGTGATCAGTTTATTATCGATTACCGGCTGGGAGTTAATTCTCCTACACTGGAGGATGGAATTGAAATAGCAAAATATCTGGAATCGATCGGTGTGGATATTCTTCATGTTTCTCATGGCGGGCTTCTGATCCATCTTCCCAGACCTCCAAAAGATTTTCAGTTCAACTGGATCGTATATTCCGGAACCGTTATAAAAACGCATGTCCACATTCCGGTGATTACGGTAAATGAAATAAAAACATCGGAAAGAGCATCCTGGCTGATTGAGAACAATAAAGTGGATTTTGTTGCGCTGGCTCGTCCTCAACTTGCAGATCCGGCCTGGGCCAATCACGTTAAAAATGGTGAACCGGTCAATATCTGCTCATCCTGTAAACCACGGTGTAAATGGTATATAGACGCTGAAACATGTCCAGCGGTTCAGCGATTGAAAAAAGCGTGAAATAGATAATTTATTGAATAGAA
>JAUZOW010000132.1 GCA_030706225.1 Bacteroidota bacterium
AATATGCTTTATGAAGGATTAAAGCAAAATTCCACCATCGTCATCGTTCCCAGTACTGCCGTCGAATCCATGCAATTGGGTGGCCTTTCCGGGGTGACGGCTCTGACCATGGAAATTCAGAAAGGGAAAGAGAAAGAAAAAGAGAAGGGGAAAGAAATGGATCAGGAATAATAGTTCACAAAATCCGGATAAAATTAAGTTTAAGTGTATTCCCGGGTAATATTCATTTTTATATTTGCCGACTGTAACAATCCTGAGAATTTTTAGTCTGATTCAGGAAATAAAACTTTCATTGGTTTTACCTAAATTATTGTTTTTCATGAAACACTTACTTTCTTTCGCATTTGTTATTCTATTGGCCTTTTCTGCAAGTTGCCAGGAGAATCCGCTTTGGCTCCGGTATGCATCCATTTCTCCGGATGGGAAGACCATTCTGTTCAGCTATAAGGGCGACATCTGGTCGGTCTCGTCTGCAGGAGGAACCGCTGAGCCGGTCACACTTACCGAATCGTATGAATTTGCTCCGGTTTGGAGTCATGACGGGAAATCGATTGCCTTCGCTTCGGACAGGAACGGGAATTTTGACGTATTTGTAATGTCTGCCAATGGCGGCGAAGCAAAGCGGCTCACCTTCAATTCAAACTCCGAAATTCCGTCCTGCTTTACTCCTGATGATAAAAATGTTCTGTTCTCTGCATACAGGCAGGATATAGTGACGAATGCCCAATTTCCTATATCCCTGATGTCGGAACTGTACAGCGTACCTGTCGCTGGAGGAAAAGTCACACAGGTTTTGCCTGTGCCTGCGCTGAGTGCAAACCTGAATTCTTCAGGCGATATCCTGATCTATCAGGATATTAAAGGATATGAAAGTGAATGGCGCAAACATCATACTTCTGCCGTTACGCGCGACATCTGGATATATAATCTGGGTACTAAAAAATATTCCCAGCTGACGCATTTTAAAGGAGAAGACTGTAATCCGGTTTTTGATTCCAATGATAAGGATTATTATTATCTGAGCGAACAGAGCGGGTCATTCAACGTTTTTAAAAGTTCACTTTCAGATACAGCGAAATCGGTGGCTTTAACCCATTATACGAAAAATCCGGTGCGCTTTCTTAGCAGTTCAAGGGATAATACACTCTGCTTCACCTGGGACGGCGAGATTTATACTATGAAACCCGGATCAGAACCGGTTAGGGTGAATATCCGGATTGCTGCTGATGGCAGAACGCCTCAGGAAAAGATTGTCCCTGTCAATGAAGGGTTTACCGAGATGAAGCTTTCCCCGAACGGAAAGGAATTCGCTTATGTTTTCAGGGGTGAGATCTTTGTAAGCAGCGTTGACGGAGGTATTACAAAACGGATCACCAATACCCCATGTCAGGAACGCGACTTGAACTTTAATCCTGACGGCAGGTCATTGGTTTATGCTGCCGAAGTGAATAATAATTGGAATGTATACATGATATCTATCACCCGTAAAGAAGAACCCTATTTTTACGCGTCGACTATTCTGAAAACAGAACCGGTGATTGCTACAGACGCTGAAGAATTTCAGCCGGCTTTCTCTCCCGACGGGAAAGAAGTATCTTATCTGGAGAACCGCGTCGCACTTAAAGTCATCAATCTGGCCACAAAGAAGACACGTCTTATCATGCCCGCTGATGTGAACTATTCCTATGCCGATGGGGATCAGTATTATCAGTGGTCGCCGGATGGCAAGTGGTTCCTTGTCCAGTTTGGTTACAAGGAGAGGATTTTTACACCGCAGGTGGGATTGGTTTCATCCGATGGGAAAGGCGAGATTCATAACCTGACACTCAGCGGGTACGATAATTATATTCCCAAATGGTCGAAGGACGGGAAGATGATGATCTGGGGCAGCGACCGGGAAGGAACACGCCAGCAGGGCGGAGGTATCGTCAGTGCAGATGTTTACGGGATGTTCTTCACAAAAGCAGCATTCGACCGGTTTAAGCTTTCAAAAGAAGAGTTGTCGCTTTTAAAAGAGCAGGAAGAGAAGCTTGAAAAAGATAAAAAACAGGCTGAAGAGAAGAAAAAAGGCGAAACAGGAAAGAAAAAACAAGCCGACACTTCTTTGAAATCCGGAAAAGATACGACGAAAATCATGGTCAATATTGACTGGGAAAACCTTACGGATCGTAAAGCACGACTCACTACGCATACTTCTCCTGCCAATGATTGGCTTTTATCGAAAGATTGTGAGAAATTATTTTATCTCACGAGTTTCGAAAAAGCAAATGACCTGTGGGTAACGGATCTACGCACTAAAGAAACAAAAATGCTTGCCAAGCTGGGAGTTCGTAGTGCAAGCATGGAACTCTCGTCTGACGGTAAATTCATCTTTATGCTGGCCGATGGAAAACCTATGAAGATCGAAACAGAAAGCGGTAAAACAGAACCGTTGAAGACATCTGGTGAAATGGTATTGAAACCTGCCAGCGAGCGCGATTATATTTTCGATCATTGCTGGCGACTGATAAAAGAGAAATTTTATGTTGTGGATTTGCAGGGAGTGGATTGGGATTATTATCATGAGACCTATAAAAAATTTCTCCCTTACATCAACAATAACTATGATTTTGCCGAGATGATGAGCGAAATGCTTGGGGAATTGAATGCATCCCATACGGGTTGTTATTTTATGAGTGGAAAGCCTAATTCGGATCAGACTGCCAACCTGGGGCTTTTTTATGATTATTCTTATTCAGGGAAAGGGTTGAAGGTCGCCGAAGTGATTGAAGGAGGGCCGATAGATAAATCTTCTTCAAGAATAAAGGCCGGCAATATCATTGAGAAGATAGATGGAGAAACGATTTCCGATTCGATTGATTTTTATTCTCTCCTGAACCGTAAAGTGAACAAATTGACCCTTCTTTCGATTTATGATCCGGCTAACGGTTCCCGATGGGAAGAGACTGTCAAGCCGGCATCCGGCGGAGAAGTCAATGAATTGCTGTACAAGAGATGGGTTAAAAACCGCCGCGATGAAGTGGATAAGCTTTCCGGGGGGCAGATCGGTTATGTTCATGTTCGTAGTATGGATGACGAAAGTATGCGGACCGTATTCGAGGAAGCCCTGGGACGCAATATCGGGAAGAAGGCTTTGATCGTGGATACGCGTTTTAACGGCGGGGGAAATATTCATGACCAATTATCAGATTTCCTTAACGGTAAAAAATATATTGATATCATTCCTCACGGACAATATGTAGGTTCAGAACCTCAGGATAAATGGGTAAAGCCCTCTATTGTACTCATCGGGGAGAGCAATTATTCCGATGCACACCTGTTCCCGGTAGCCTATAAATTAAAGAACATAGGAAAAACTCTGGGTATGCCAGTTCCCGGAACAGGAACCTTTGTGTGGTGGGAAAATCAGATCGATCCGACACTGGTTTTCGGCATTCCGATGGGAGGATGGCGCATGCCCAACGGCAAGTTTTGTGAAAACAACCAGTTGGAGCCCGATATAAAGGTCAGGAATGAACCCGATTCGCTTTCTTCAGGTCATGATCAGCAGATAGAAGCAGCAGTGAAAGAGCTGATGAAGTAGTGTAATATCATATGACCTTATTTATTTCTTTCTATTTTACTAAGTTTATTAAATCTGCATAACTATTCACCACATCATACTTGACCTCATCGGTGCTGATGGCTTTGAAGTGTTCTCTGGCACATTGAATTTTTGCATCTTCAATCAGCCGGAGATCCATCTTTGACAGGGAACCCTTGGTTTCTGCCACAAAATATACATGTTTGACAGTACCCTTGTTAAAAGCGATGGCCCAATCCGGATTGTATCGGCCGACAGGGGTACTGATATAAAAACCTTTGGGCAATTTGACATAAATAGAAACTTCTTTACTGGTTTCCAGTGCTTCAGCAAAGGGACGTTCTGTTTTTGGAGAATCGAAAAGCAGGTAATCGTAAAGATGTTTTTCAACAGCAATGGCATTTTCACCTAACTTACCTTTCATGGTTGGTTCTGTAAAAATATCTGTACTAAACGTATCGTCGAGTTTGTTGTAGGTGATATGTTGAATAATAACGGTCGCTTTTTCTTCGTTGATAAGACTGGAGGCTTTTAGAATAAATTCTTCCGGGTTGAACTTAAATTGATCAAAAATGGCAGGCTGGATTCCTACAAGTATTTTGACAATAGTTGCCCGGGTCAATCCTGTATCTTCAACTACTTTGCCGACCAGGTCAAATTTCACCTTGCTGGAAGTGGATATTTCAAGTTCTTCGTGGTGGGTATCACTAACTTTAAAAGCTGTTCCTTCCTGCAGATCCTCTTTTGATTCGATCGTTGCCATAGTACCTGTGGTTACTTTCAGGAAGATTTTTGATACATGCAACTCTGAATCCAATTTGTGTATGGCTTTTTGAATAAGTTCATCAGTGTCAAAATCGACTACATAGGCAGACTTGATATTGATGTGTTTCCAAAGCTCCTGGAAGTCTTTTCTCGCAAACTTGTTTTTATCGAGTTTCAATTCGACATTGTTTTTGCGGGCATCCTCCGGCTGCATCCGTTTTGGATCATATATAGAGTCTAAAATATTCAGTACTGTTCGTTTTGGCACAGGTAAATCTTCACCAAGATTAACAGCCTCCATATCTTCGTGTTCATAATATTTATCGGTCAAACTGCCCGCTTTGACATAACCATAGGAAATCAGACTCTCAAAAATAAGCTCAGCACTGTCAGCGTCGATGCATTCGGTTTCTCCAAGGTCATTTTCAAAAGACCTTCCTTCAAAAAGACTGGAGGTGACCTTAAGCGGACGGTCACCAACCATTTCTGCAAGTTCGGTCTGAAGGCCTTTTGCAAAGCTTTCATACGATTCGCTCGCGATAACGGTCAACGTATTCACCTGATGCACTTCTTCACCAAGGGCTGCCGTATCCATCCTATCACCCAGTTGATTGACACAAAGCCTCAAACCACGCCCCACTTCCTGACGTTTACCCACTTCGGATGCACTTTGCTTCAGCGTGCAAATCTGGAAAACGTTCGGATTATCCCAACCTTCCCGAAGGGCTGAGTGGGAGAATATGAAACGTACCGGCTCCTGAAAAGAAAGCAAGAGTTCCTTTTTCTTCATGATCAGGTTGAAGGCACCTACATCGTTGGACTCGTTGGATTTCCTTTCCAACTTACTTTCCACGAAATGATGGTTTTTGTCGATGGAAAAGTAGCCGGCATGTACCGTGTGAGCTGTTGAAGCATGAAGGTACTCCAGATAATTGCTATCGAAAAGCCCTGGTTGCAGATTGCTGACAATATCCTCATACTCTTCTTCAAACAAGTCTGCATACTTACCGTTGTAAGCCTGATTCCCTTCGTACTGCTTATAACAGGCTACTTCATCAATAAAGAAAAGGCTCAGCACCTTGATGCCTTTGCCAAACAGTTGCCGTTCTTTTTCGATGTGAGAAAGGATGGTTTCCCGAATCTGAACACGACGCAATTGATCCGGGTTTACTGCACCCAAGACATCACCGGCGTATATCTTGATGCCATTTTGAAATGCCAGTGAATTGTCACGGGCATCAATCCCGGAGACGATGTACCCGTTTTTGTATTGTTCAAGCCCGCCGGATTTATCGTATAGGTTGTAACCGACAAACACTTGTTGAACCTTTTGCTTTACCGAGGAGGATTGTTTGATTTCAAAGCCCAGGTTGGCCGTAGGATTTTTATCCTTAAAGATGTTGATCCCCTCCAGATAAATATAACCTTCGGTTGCCGTAGTGCCCGTTGAAGTGATGCCCTTGACTGCAATTTTTTTGACCAAACGTTTGTTGTAAGCTTCCATGGCGTCGAGCCGGTAAATCATGTTATACAGGGAATCTTTTTTGTGCGTAGCCGAATAGCGCAAAGTGAACAAAGGTTTGAAATCCTTCATTTTTATCTTCGTTGCAACACCTTCTACCTTTTGCGGCTCATCAATGATGATGATGGGATTGGTTTTGGCAATCACATCCATGGGGCGCCGGCTCCGGAAACTGTCCAGTTTCATGGTGATGCGTCTGGCATCTTTCCCCGAAGCATTGAAGGCCTGAGTGTTGATAATCATCACACTTAGCATATTGTCACTGGCGAAACGGTCAATTTCGGTCAATTGGGCTGAGTTGTAGATGAAGAAGTTGATTTTCTTGTTGTACTCCTCGGCAAAGTGTTCCCGGGTGATTTCAAACGATTTTCGCACGCCTTCGCGTATGGCGATTGAAGGTACCACTACAATAAACTTACTCCAGCCGTATCGTTTGTTCAGCTCAAACATGGTCTTGATGTAGGTATATGTTTTACCGGTACCGGTTTCCATTTCGATGGTCAGGTTGTACCTGCCTTCCAACTTACTGGAAGGGGCCAACAGGTTTTTTCGCTGGATATGTTGTATATTACTTAAGATGAGGGTATCTGTCAATTCGGGGACAATTTTGCTGTTCCTGAACCCGGTAAAGTTGTTTATATTTATTTGTCCATTTACGTTCCCCTGGTCAATCAGATAGGGATTCTCTGCCTGATAAGGCTGCCCGGCAAAGACATCGCATACGGTATTGGCAGCGTCAAGCTGGAATTTCTGATGTTTGAATTTCAGCTTCATATCAAATAACTTTAATGGTGGTTTCAGGGGAAATGACCTTGAAAATTTCTGAAACATTGATCTTATCCGGACTATTGGAAAAGGAACTATCCCGGAACACAACCCGGATCGGTTTTCGATGAGCGATGTTCTTAATGGCTGTTTCGCTGATGTTTTCGTCGAAGCAGGCAACCAGGTCGTTGCCATTGACAAAATGCACTTTGACCCCCTCAATGATTTCTGTGGTATGCGATAGAGATAATGGTAAACACCATTCAATCATGACCCCATACAACAGATCCAGATCGGAACGGTCTTCCTTGATGTTGCTTTCCATATTCAGGAGTAGTTGCTGACTGTAATCTGCAGGACTGTAATACACATCCTTCATGTTGGTGCTATCCAATTTCAGCACCCTGAAGCCTGTATCTATAGATTTTACCTCTTTTTGGTCGGCAAACAAGTCACCACTTTTTGACTTTTCCTGAAGTTC
>JAUZOW010000133.1 GCA_030706225.1 Bacteroidota bacterium
AATGAGCTTCCAGGGTTGTGCATTACAAGCTGAAGGAGCCAGTCTTACTGCCTCAATACATCGTTCCAGCTTTTCAGGTTCAACAGGTCTATCAGGGTTATATGCTCTTACACTCTGTCTGTTTCTTACCAGATTTAAAAAGTCCATATTATCGAAGTTTTAGCAAAATTAAGCTATTTCTCACTCATCTTTTTTCCCGATAGCTCTTGTAACGGAATCCGGTATGATCACAGGTGGCATCTTTTTCAGGATTTTTTCCATGGTATAACGGGAGCGGGTATTGGTATTGATTGCCGAATCATATGCTCTTCCCCAGGTAAATCCTTTGCTGATGAGTGAACGTTCCAGCAATTCAAGTGCAATGGAATATTCTGTCTCCTCGCACGACATCTGACCGTCAATCCAGATCTCTTTCGGAGGAATGAATTTATAAACCAGGTCATCCCCGCTTTGCCCGAAATCAGGAAAAATCCCGGCCCGGACCTTATATCCGTCAACAACCCAGATGCTTATCCCGTTTCGAATACCCAGTGGAACACGATAAATATTCTGAAGTCTTATTGAATCAGGAATATCTTTGATTTCTTTAACATTGTCACGATCTCTGGCAATTACCTTAGGCAGGGATGCTTCATGAGTTCTGCATATATAATCCCAGTTGCGGCGAATGCGAACTTCCAGCTGAAGGGAGGAATCGTGCGCCCGGTCGTAACTCCAACCGTATTTAGCCATTAAATGTCTTTCATTCAATTCGTGAGCCAGTGTAAGGTCGAATTCTTCCGCTGAAATGGCATGATCAATCCAGATCTCTCCTTTAGGTACAAACGGATATCTCTGTTCGTTTCCACCATATAGAAATTCGTTATAAATCCTTTGTCTGACCTTATAGCCATCAATAACCCAAACTTTATAACCATCCTTTTCTCCCCAGTAATATCTGTATATATTCTGGACGGATTTCCTGTTCTGACATGACACCAATATGGTGATTGTCAATATGATAAAAAATATTTTCCTTGGCATTTTTAAATTCATATACGATTATTCAAAGTTATTAGTTTTTATATTGTCTCCTTTTATATTTTTGAGGCACGATTTTCTACTTCTATGACGCTACGACAGGTAATCAAAGAATATAAGTTACCGATTTCCCTGGTTCTTTCTTTTGTGATCATTGAGAATGTTGCATGGATTATTGAACCAGGGTACTTTGGAAAATTACTGGATGCTCTGATCTATTATTTTTATGATCATGAGAAAAAAGCGGATTATATAACTCCGCTGATCATCTGGATCCTGATCTATTTGCTGAATGTTCTCGGAGGTACATTCAGCAGGTATTTTAGCGGGAAGGTCTATTCACAGATGTATGCTAAGATTGCCACCCGGGTTGTCATTACTTCCCAGAAAATAGGTCTTTCCGATTCCCGTACCCTGGCCAGAGCGGAACTGGCAAAAGAGTATATCGTTTTCTTAAGAGAACGCTTACCCGAGGTAACCTGGCAATTCTGCGCTACTTTTGGGGCTATCATTGCATTGTTCATTTACGATTGGCGGATTGCTGCAGTCTGTCTTGTGGTTATCATCCCTATATCTCTGATCAACAGGTTTTATCGCAAATATGTTGGCCAGTATCAGAAAAGCCTTCATGACACGCAGGAAGATCTCTATCGGGTGATTGAAGAAAAAAGAATGTCGAAGATTACCGAATATTTCTTTAGCATGGCCCGCCCTCAATCCCATATTGCACGCTGGAATTCATTAAATTACGGGATCATCAAACTAATCCTTATGGTAATCTTTATCGTTGTGCTGTTCATTTGTGTCGATGTAGACAATTTTACTACCGGAAAAATTTATTCTGTAGTTGCCTACCTCTGGACATATATCTCTTCTACCGAATACATCCCCGGCTTAATGGAAAGCATTACTTCGGTTATGGAACTCAGCCACAGATTAAAAGAAGAAGAAGTTTGACAGACTTTCTATTCTTTAATTCGTAAATTTCATTATTTTTGTATTGAATACCTGGGTATTCTTATTTTATACAGCACGTTTTCCACTCCTTTGAACTTGTACATTTTTTTTTGCATTTGAGGGTTATATAGTATATACAATCAATGAATAAGCAGGAATTATCGGTTCTGATCCTTGATAATGATCCGGGGAATACTGATCTTTTGCTTCATCAGTTTGATGCAGGCAATTACAAGATCATTTCCAACCGGATTGAAACCAGGGAGGAACTTGAAAAATTTCTAAGAAGAGATTCGTGTGATATCATTATCTATGCCTATGAACTTTCCAGGTTCAGTGTACTGGATGCGCTGTCTTGTATTCAGGAATCCGGATTCGATATTCCTGTAATTGTTATTGCCGATTCCATACGGGAAAATCAGGCGGTTGAACTTATGAGGGCAGGTGTTCATGATATTTTCCTGAGTAAAAAGTTGAAACGACTGATTCCTGCTGTTGAACGAGAGGTAAGAGATGCCCGGAACCGGGAAAGCCGGAAAAAAACGGAAGCAATGCTTAAAGATAACGAGCACAGAATGCGCTTGCTTATCAACTCTATGAGAGAAGCATATCTGATTGGGCATATTATCCGGGATGAGAAAAAAAACGCAATTGATTGGTCGTATCTGTTTGTAAATGAATCATATAAAAAAATTTCGAGCAAAAATGACCTTCAAGGTAGAAAAGCTACCGAAATATACCCGGATATACGGAAAAATGATCCTGAATTATTTGACGTTTTCGATCGTGTAACGAGTACCGGGGTACCCGAAACCCATTTATTCTTTTTTAATACAATAAAAAAGTGGATTCATTCTTCCGTTTATAGGATTGAAGATGATGAATTCGCCGTTGTTTATGAAGATGTGACGGAAATCCAGAAAGCAAGAAGCGAAGCTTTCTTTGAACAGCAACGTATTCAGGATGTCCTGGAGATATCTCAAAAGAACATGGATTCGCTTGATAATATGCTGAATTTTGCTCAGGAAAAGATAATCACCTTGTTTGAAAGCGAATACAGTTTCTTTTCTTTTTATGATGAGGATAAAAAAGAATTCTCCATTCAGGCATGGAACAAGAAGGGGCAGAAAGATTGCACTATTAAAAATTCCCCAATCATTTATTTTTTAGAGCAGACAGGTGCCTGGGGAGAAGTGATCCGTCAGCGAAAATCAATCATTATCAATAATTTTAAGAACAACAATCCCTTTAAAAAAGGATATCCTGAGGGACATGTTCCTATACATCGTTTCCTTTCGGTTCCTATATTCAACAATGGAAGGATTGTTGCCACTGCAGGTATTGCCAATAAAAAAACAGAATACACCGAATTCGATGCCATGCAGCTCAGCCTGATGATGGATTCCATCTGGAAAATAGCAGAATGGATGAAAATCGGGGAAGATCTGAAAAAATCGGAAGAGAAATTTTCAACTGCATTCAGCAATAACCCGTCTGCAATGGGGATCATATCCATAAGGGACATGGTCGTTCTGGCAGTGAATAAAGCCTTTGAAAATCTTACAGGGCAAAAAGAAGAAACAGTGATCGGGCTTTCAATAAGTGAAATCACTGATGAATTCCGGTCACCAGATCTCCCTTTTCTTTTTCAGAAGGCATTGAAAAAAAAGCATTTTTCAGGAGAAGAATTTGAGTTCTATAAACAGAACAAAGAAAAGGTCTTTGTATCGGTTTCTGCCGAAACGATTGAATTCGAGAATAAACCCTGCATTTTGTTAGTCGGTGAAGATGTCACCCGAAAAAAGATTATTGATGAAGAAATCAAACAGTCAAGGGAACAGCTCAAACGATATGCCGCTCATCTTCAGTCAATCCGGGAAGAAGAACGTATCATCCTTTCCCGTGACCTTCATGACAATCTTGGCCAAATCCTCACTGCACTGCGAATGGATATCTACCGGATCAGTAAAAAGCTTGATAATAATGAAAATAAGGAAATCCAATCCATGGCAGAAGATTCCAAAGAGATGCTTCATCTTGTGGATTTAACACTTGATACCGTTAGAAGGATTTCCCGTGATATGCGACCCAGAATTCTGGATGAACTGGGATTGATACCCGCTATTCAGTGGCAGATTGATGAATTCATAAAATACAGCGGAATCCCATGTGCTTTCAAAACGAACATCCAAAATTTATCTCTGTCTGAAGAGAATTCTATCGGAGTTTTCAGGATCCTCCAGGAAGCATTGACTAATATTACACGGCATTCAAAAGCGACAAAAGCCGCGGTGAAAATTGCCAAAAACAAAGAAGCTGTCCGGTTGGTCATAGATGATAATGGAATAGGAATCAGTGAAGAAAAACTTAACAATAAAAATTCCCTTGGATTATTAAGCATGAGCGAAAGAGCTTCTCTGTTTGGCGGAAATCTGTCAATCAGAGGAACAAAAGGAAAAGGTACTCAGATCACTTTGATTATTCCTGTTGAAACAAACGCATTATGATCACTATTCTGGTTGCAGATGACCATCCTATAATACGGAAAGGATTAAAACAGATCATTTCTGAGGAACGGGATATGGAAGTAGTGGGAGAAGCCTCTAACGGCAAGGAAGTCCTTGAGAAAGTTAAAAAATTAAACCCTTCCGTGATCATTCTGGATATTTCCATGCCGGGGTACAGTGGTCTTTATATTCTTTCCCAACTTAAAAGTCTGTATCCCAAACTACCGGTTCTGATGCTGAGCGCTCTTTCAGAACAGATATATGCATCACAGTCTCTGAAAGCAGGAGCTTCCGGATTTGTCAATAAAGAATCTGTTCCTGAGGAACTGGTCAAAGCCATCCGGAAAGTTTCAGGAGGAGAACTGTACATCGGATCTGTACTTGCAGAACAGATGGCTCACAATCTGAGACACGACAAAAAATCATTACCTCACGAATTACTTTCTTTCCGTGAATTCCAGGTGCTCCGTCTGATCGCTTCCGGAAAGCAATCCGGAGAAATCGCCAAAGAGCTCAACATCAGCATAAAAACCGTAAGTACATATAGAAGTCGTGTTCTGGAAAAACTGGATATGACAAACAATGCAGAATTGGTAAACTATTGTTACAGAGAAGGCTTGATTGATAATTTCGAGCCAACCATCTTGTAGTGATATTCCTACAAGTATTTCCGATTTTTCCTACAAATTTTTAAGAAGGTTTCCTGCAACATTTTCTTTGAAGAAGATAGACCTTTGGTCATTGATTTTTGGTTTTGTTCTTTATCATTCTTTATAATTATAAAAATACAAAAGAGAGAAGAGTGAATCAGTGCTCATTCATTATTTTGGGAAAGTATTTTCATAATCTTTCAGGCTCTTATGACTTTGTTTACTATAACTATCGATCGATCGCTTTTTATACTGATCAACTTCTCTCTTGATATTTCCCTCCCCTCATATGCAGCAAGACCCACCCCCCCCTTTCGAGAATTAATACCCAAATCGACAGGGGGGACCCAGTGGGCATTTTAATTATTCTGGTTTATGGAAAAAGCAATACATCAAACCGGAAAAGTATCAAAACCCTCTATTAATGTTTTAATTGCAGATGATTTTCCTATCATCAGGACAAGATTAAAGCAAATTCTGGAATACGAATCCGACATTCAGATCACTTGTGAAGCCGGGGATGGGGATGAAGTTTTAAAATGCATTCACAATTTCCCCATTGATGTTATTGTGGCAGATCTTTACATGCCAAATAAAAACGGATTTGATTTATTAAAACACCTGAAAGAAACAGACAATAGAATTCCCGTAATTGTCATCAGTGCACTGGCGACCTCATCCAGCGTAAAAAAAGCCCTCGCATGCGGAGCGAAGGCTTTTATTAATAAAGAGAATGCGCCGGAAGAGTTGGCAATTACAATTCGGAATATTTTTAATAGTTTATAATAAGATCAATCCTTATTTCCGGTCTTTCAGGATCCAAATCCAAAGTTTTCAAGTAGAAATTAATCATCAATAGAAGCTTGGACATTCAAGAGGTGAACCACTTCGGAATGACCTTCCAGGTGTATATCCGCTGGAACCGCCTTCACCGCCACCGAAAATCGACAATCTGTCGAATTCAAGAACAATGCTGATTTCATGAGCGCCTCCGAGTCCCTGCTGTTTGGCAGAAACCTGAAGATCATAACTATAAATGAATTTAATACTCATATCGTCCGCAAAAGTGTATCGGTAGCCTGCCAGTAAGGCCGCTACAGAATTCGGGCTTTCTTTAAGCGTTGTCCGGAACCAACCGCCGATATATATATTATATTTCATCATGTTCATTCCGACCTGGATGGCGCCTATTCCATTCTGATTTTCATAGATAAGCCCAGGATTTATTTTCAGAGGCTCATTGGCTCCTGATGTTGAGTACATTCCACTGGCACTTCCTCCTCCGGCAGATACAACAAAATCGGCATGAGCTACATATCTTCGTGGAATAGGACTGGAACCTGTGGATAAAAATGATTCATCCGGACGGAAAATATGATCTGCGGCAAATCCAATGATTCCAGACATATTTCCCTGGGGATTCGAGAATTGCAGTAAACCACCTGCGCCAAAATCAGGATACACCTTTTTACTTGCATCAGGAGGGATAAAGGATGTCTGGTATATATTTCCATACCGTTCACTGAGCTGATCTGCAAATACCATATCGTCCCAGTTGACTTTTTTTTGAACTACTGCAGCCTTGATCCCGACCTGGGCAACCATTAAAGAAGAAATAGGTACCCTAACTGCCATATTAAGTCCGACGGAAACGTATTTTATTAATCCGATTCCATCGTTGGTCGAATTTACGAGTAAGCCGAATCCACCGGATCCGGGAAGGCCCCTATCTCCTACATCAGCTGAAAAACAATATGATTTGAAATCAACCGGCAGGTTAGGCCATTGGTCTCGGTATGAAAACCGGGCTCTTACACCGGTGTTAATACCTGTAAATGCAGGGTTATAATACATCGGCTGGCTGAATTGCTGGGAATAAATTACATCCTGGCCATGC
>JAUZOW010000134.1 GCA_030706225.1 Bacteroidota bacterium
CCCCTTGATTCATCAACATTCATGATGATGGTGATCATGCATAATTGCAATATGCTCCGGAAAAACTTCAAAGATTTCGAACATTATAAGAGATTTCATCTCCGGGTGAAGGATATTCTGGAATCAAAAGAAAGCACCGATGAGGGAATTAAATTTGCACAATTGTTAAATTGTAATTTGAACCGCATCATTATGGAGGCGAAAGTCTCTATTCACGCATAATATTTTCCCTGCCAGGTATCTCTTATTTCAAGTTCCTTTTCAATTTTTCGTAAAACTTCATCATTTCGGATCAGCCCAAAATGGCTTTTCTCAAGGAATCGGGGAGGAGCTTCACCGGTAAATCGCTCGATGACCAGTTCCGGATTCAGCTTTTCAATAAACCGGATAATAAAATCTATATATTCATCCAGATTGAATGTGTGAAATCTTTCAGGATGTTCAATATACTCATTTTCAATCGCAGTATCTTTTATAATCTGAAGCTGATGGAATTTAACGGTATCCAGGGGAAGTGCAGAGATAATTTTTGCAGAATCCATCATTTTTTCAGGAGTTTCACAGGGAAGCCCGAAGATGAAATGCCCACCGGTATGAATTCCGTGAGCACGGGTTTTTTCAAGAATAGCAGGGACTTCAGAAAAGCTGTGTCCACGGTTGATATGCATCAGGGTTTTCTCGCATACCGATTCAATACCGTATTCTACCTGGATATAATACCGGGAAGCAAGCGATGAAAGATAATCCAGCTTTTCTTCATCCATACAATCGGGACGGGTCCCGATAACAAGTCCTGCCACTCCCGGAACAGCGAGTGCTTCCTCATATTTCTCCCGGATAAAATCCAGAGAGCCATAAGTATTACTATATGGCTGGAAGTATACCAGAAAATGAGATGCCCGGCGGTATCGCCGGGCATGAAATTCTATTCCTTCTGCTATCTGTTGAGCAACCGATTTTGATGGGTTGCAATATGACGGGTTAAAAGTACGATTGTCGCAATACGTACATCCACCCGTACCCTTGGTTCCATCCCTGTTGGGGCAAGTGAAACCTGCATCTACAGCCACTTTCTGAACACGACTGCCAAACTGCCTGCGGATATATTCCGTATAAGAATTAAAACGCCGTTCATGTCCCCAGGCAAAAGAGGCTCTTTTAATCATTTGTACTGTCCGCTTTACGGATTTTGAATTAACTGTTAGTTGCTCTTTCCAGTCTTTTCAGAATGGAAAACATGATAACAGCCGACATAAGTGTCAGTACTACGAGTAAGAGGAAGAACTGCCAAAGTTCCCATTTGTCCCAGAAAGGCCCGATAAATCCGGCCAGGATGTTACCGATTGCTGTAGCTCCGAACCATCCGCCTTGTGCCAATCCTTTATATTGCGGAGGAGCAACTTTGGATACGAAAGAAATTCCAATCGGGCTCAGGAAAAGCTCAGCAATGGTTAATGTGAAATAGGTCCCTATCAGCCAGTAAGGAGATCTCAAAGTATCGGATACACCACCCTGGGCTGCCAGTTCTGAGGGACTTTCCAATCCCTGTGAAGCAATGATCATGATCAGAAAACCGACCGAAGTGATAAGCATTCCGATTCCAATCTTTTTGGGAGAAGAAGGTTCTATTCCTTTTTTCCTGAGATAAGCGAAAAGCCCCACGATGATCGGTGTAAGGAATACGATGAATATAGGATTGAATTGCTGGAAAATTTCCGGAGAAATGGGATTCCCTTCAGGAGTCAGCTGCTTTAATGTGAAATATTCTACAATGATTGATCCTGCAGTAAGAACAAGGCCGGTAATACGGGTTTTGGCAGAATTATTTTTCCCGGCAATTAGAACCACCCCGACGATAAGGATTAAAATAGGTAATAATGTGGTGATATTAAACAAAATACCGGTTCCGTATGAGACGGAAGCAACCGTATAATCACGTGCAAAGATGGTCAGGGTAAAACCGTTCTGATGGAAGGCCATCCAGAAGAAAATTACCACGAAAAAGACAAGGCCGAGAGCAACCAGCCGGTCATTTACCTGTTTTTTAGTTAGTTCTACGATGTGATTGTGAGAATCACTTTTGAGCTGCTTATGTGTAACATCGGCAGATTTATAATATTTCCGGAAAGCCAGGAAAATAATCAGAGAAATGATCATACTCGCTGCAGCAATTCCGAATCCTGCATTATAAGCCCGGCCCAGGCAATCAATATAATGGTTGGAGAAATCTGTAAGATTTGTAAAATGGGTTCCCATCTGACTCCGTGCAAATGCATCCAGTTGCTGGGTATTCTGAAGAGTGCCGGCTAAAAATTTATGAGCAAGGTCAGGAATGGCTTTGTTATAAGCCAGTCCGTTTATTTTTAGTAACCAGTTTCTGATTCCTTCAGCTGCGCTGGGAGCAAAAAAAGCTCCGATATTGATACCCATGTAAAAGATATTAAAAGCGGAATCACGAAGCTTGCCATACTTTGGATCGTCATACATATTCCCGACCAATGCCTGAAGATTTCCTTTAAAGAATCCTGTACCCAGTGCAATGACGGCAAGTGCTAGAAAAATAAACATTGGGCCTGTTCCCGGAACGGCAAGCAGGGTATATCCTGCAAACATGACTATTATCCCTAATAGTACTGTTTTTCCGTAACCCAGAAAACTATCGGCAATGTATCCTCCCAGAAGAGGAAGGAAATAAATTCCAAACAGAAACATTCCATATACCTGACCGGCGTGTGTCGTTGTCCAGCCAAATTTCGACTGCAGGTAAAGAACGAAGATTGCAAGCATGGTATAGTAACCAAACCGCTCGCCCATGTTAGTAAAAAAAGCTACATAAAGTCCCTTAGGATGTCCTTTGAACATAAAATCAGATTGTTTAGATTAATAAATTAGATGCGGTCTTGCAAAAATAAGAAATTTGTATTTGGAATGTAATAATTCTCAGCATTAATCGTCTACACAGCATAATGGATCTCCAGGAGTTTAAAAATAAGGTCTTTCCGCTGAAGAACCGCCTTTGCAGGCTGGCGAAACAAATCCTTGGGGATGAGGATGATGCTTGTGATGTAGTCCAGGATGCGTTTGTAAAGCTTTGGGATCGCAGAGAAAAGCTGGATGAATACCGGAGCGTGGAAGCCCTGGCAGTAGTGATGACCCGTAATTTATGCCTGGATAGAATCAAATCGAAGAAACACAATACAAACCGGCTTGACAATCTGAAAGATGACGTAGAAGAACCTTCAATGGAGTCACAGCATGATCTTGCGGAAATTGTCGGGAAAATCCGTCAGATCATCCAGACCTTACCTGAACAACAAAAAAGTATTATTCATTTGAGGGATATTGAAGGATATGAATTCAACGAAATAGCTTCAATTTTAAATATGAATGAAAATTCAATAAGAGTCAATCTTTCAAGAGCAAGAAAAAAAGTCAGGGAATATTTAGTTAAAAATAAATTATATGACCTTCAACGAAATTGACACACTACTGGAAAAATTCTATGAAGGGCTGACTTCCGGAGAGGAAGAAAAGCAATTGAGGGAATTTTTCCTTTCAGGGAAATATCCGGATTATATGGAAGCAGATGCGGAATATTTCCTGGGAGTATTCACTATGTCGGAAAATACATGTCAGGATGATGATTTTGAAAAGAAATTTTTTGAAAGAATCTCAGAAAAACGCATTGTAAAAATACATCCTGTGCGTCCCCGGTTTGTATTTGCCTTTGGAATAGCTGCTTCTATCCTGATTCTGATCGGACTTTTTCTGACTTTTCGCTATGAGAAGATTCGGAAACAGGAATTACAAACAAATGCTACGTTGGAAATGACCTATCATAAAGCTGAAAATGCACTGTTGCTTGTTTCATACGGGCTGAATACCGGCCTGGAACCTTTATCACGACTGACGGTTTTAAATAAAGGAATTGATGACATGCAGCGGATTTTTATATTCAATAAATATCAATCTCTCATTTCAAATCCGGATGGTATTTCTTCTCCATCCACAAATAACCCATGATCATGAAAAAGATATTTTTAAGCATCGTTATTACGGCATCATTTCTAATCCCTTCAACGATTCAGGCGCAAAGCCCGATTGATAAGGTTTTTGAAAAATATGCTGGTCAGGAAAGATTTACTTCTGTGAATATTTCAAAAGAAATGTTCCAGATGTTCCAGCAAATGGCAAACGAGAAAAACGATTCCATGGCCAGGCAGGTAAAATCAATGATGGACAACCTAAGCAGTTTGAAAATCCTGACCTATGCAATTGACTCTACCAGAATGGTGAAAGCTGTTTCTATTTATAATGAATTTGCCGGCCTTTTTCCTCCGGCTCTTTATAAAGAATTGATGACGGTAAATGAAGGCCGTGAATATTATAAGTTTTTAACAAAAATGAATGCCGGCGGGAAAATCAGCGAAATGGTCATGCTGATGAAAGGACGCAGGGAAGTAATGGTTCTGAGTCTGATTGGAACCATTGATCTCAATTCCCTGTCAAAGCTTTCAAAAGGCATGAATATAAAGGGCATGGAAAATCTTGAAAAAATCAAGGAAAAGAAAGGGAAATAAATCCTTTTTCCCTCACCATTTAAATTGGGCCTGCAAACGGACTTCTGTCTTTTGCGGGCCATTTATTTCGTCATCTCCCGATCCGGTTACCGTACGGTCTGAATACCACGAATTTCCTGCTTTTCCCCAAATCGTTAGCCCATGGAAGGGAGTCCATGAAATCAGCAGGTAACAGCGGATCCCTTTCCCATCAAGAAAAGGAGAAGAATACCCATAAAGCACATCGCGTTCATACGTGCAGATCCTTTCTTCGTAAGAATCGGAATCAAACAAAGCATAGCGGAATGATACATTCACAGGTTTGCCGGCTGATTTCCATTGAATATCCTGAAGAAAAGATATTCCATTACGTTTACCTGAAGATTCAGAACGGTTTCTAACCCAGTCGATCCGGTTCCCTATTTGTAATGAAGGGGATATCACAATGTTGGTTTTAAAACGGATGGAAAGATGATTCTGTCCCACAGGGCGGTGCATTTTTTCTTCCGGGAAAGTGCCGTTAATCTCGGAATACCGGTAACGGCACTGTATGTTCAGGAGGAAATCCTGTTTTACCCGGATATCTGAAATTAATCCGCATTCTGTGGCTGAAGAGGGAAAATCGACCCTGTATTTCAACCAGGGAAAACGACAGGCATCAACAAAACCTGAAAGTTCAATACCATTTGCCGGACGGGATCTCACCGAAAAAAAGATTCCCTGTTCATTGGCAGATTGGGAATTTCTTCCAAATCCATGAGCGAAAAAATTCTGGAAATCCCGATCATAATTTCTGACGGCGAGAAGAAATAATATTTCATCTTCCGGATTGATTTGTACCCCAATGAGCCAGGCCTTTCCACCGTTCTGGCTGATACTGAATTCCCCGAAGCCGTAATGGTCAGAGAAACGGACCTTGAAATCCGCACCGGCGTTGATATTGCTGTTGCCCCTGAAGGAGTATTTATTGTACATATGCTCCAGTGGGGCAATCCGGACATCCCATTGGCTGTGAAAAGCAGTCATTCCGATGGAGAAAAATGTATGTCTGTACCGGATATTACCTCCGGTAATTTGTTCAACCACTGTATTCCTTTTTTCTATTTCTTTTTCGGAACGATGATAGCTGGTTTCCTGAAAGCTGGTTACTGAAATCACACGATTTGTTTCGGGATCACGTTCGCGAACTGTAGCATCTCTTTTTCTTTTAGAATAAAAAGCAGAGATATCAAATTTTCCCAGGCGGAATGTCGAAGCAATTCCTTTCATTGAACCGGAGCTGCTTGTCGAAAGGGAGGGGCGAAAACCTCCACCTGGACGGATAATATCGGATGATCCCAACGAAGTATTCATCATCCTTCCGGTTCCCAGGGTAAGACATTGTCCGAAATCTGCCTGGAAATTCCCCAGGATAATATTTTTCAAAAATCCGAAATCTTTTAAGTTAATGTATGCAGAATAAATATCCATCCCCTGGCGCTGATTCTTTCTGAAAAATTGTTCTCCGGGATCTTTCTTGCCGCTGATTCCTGCCTGGAACCGGTCCGTAAAATGATAACGGTAGCGGAAATAATAACCCTGAGGAGAACCCTGATAGACGGGGCTTACGGAATCAGATGTCCCGGATTCTGAAGATTTGTATCCTTTCTGCTGCTGGAGTGTTTGTTGAAATCGCAATATAAGCTGACTCTGGCCTTCTGACAGAATATTCCGGAATTTCATCGAATGGTTTTCTTCAGCCATTCCTGCACAAACATATGGCATTAACCTGGATACCGTAATGGAATCAAGTCCTTCAATGGATTGCAGTTCATGGATGGAATAAACAGTTCCTGTTTTTACAATGTAAGTCAGAATGGACCTGATTTGCCGTAGCGTCAGAAAGGAAATTTTTTGCAAATCCTCTTCACTGGCTCGATTCAGGTTGATGGGGTGGAGAAGGAGCTCTTCTTGTTCTTCCATCAGGACGGTAAGATCGGGTGGATTTTCCGTATTATTCAGGATTTGTTCAACTTCATCCTCCGGGATATGCAGAGGCTGTTCCTGTGAGAATACTGTACCGGAGATTGCCAGAATTATAATTACAGCAAAATGGTACTGAAAATGTCTGGTATATCTGATTTTCATATTCCCCGGATTAAAAAAATGAATATGAAACCGATGACTGGAAGGAATATCCCAGTATCCTATGCCAGGAAGAGGAGAGATCAAACCGGAATTTTCCGGAAGCGATTCCTGCTCCAAAGGTAAATTCCACAGGTTGTGAAAGAATCCCAACCCGGATCCAGGCAGGTTTTGCAATATGATATTCCAGTCCAAACCTGCCGATGGCTTTCTGATCTGTTTCTTTACCGCCTTCAACAGACAGAAGAATGCTTCGGGAGGTCTGCCAGGATATACCGGCAAGGTAAACCATGGGAAGCGTTTCGTTGGCGTCTTTCCCGATTTTTA
>JAUZOW010000135.1 GCA_030706225.1 Bacteroidota bacterium
ACGAATGGTACAATTTTTAATGGTTACATACTGACAACCATCTGTCCCTGAGTTCTTCAGTAATGCAAATCCCCGTTCCATCATCTGGGTCGCGGTTGTATTAAGGGGATTTTCAACAATATTAATCCCGTCGAAGGTCACGTAGTCGGAACCGGCCAGACAAATAACGTAATCTGTCGTTCCAACTCCCGGAGTTGCTGCAGTAATGATCGGATTGGAACCCGAACCCGATTTCTGAAAAATGATCGGATTGGAAGCTGTTCCTGTTGCGGTAATGAGTCCTGCAGTCAGTGAATTAAACGTTTCGGCATATCCCGCGGCTACATTGAACGTAACCCCTCCGCTTCCTACACCGGAAGTGTTCAGGGCCGTAATAGCCGATCTGATACTGGGATAATCACCCGGAATCGTTTTTACCCCTGAGATTTGTGCATGACCAACTCTGAATAGCACAGAGAGAACAATCAAGCAGATAAATTTTTTCATATACATAAATTTTAGAGATAAAAATTAATAAGACAAATATATTGTCCTGAGAATAGAAATTGGGTAAATACACCGGTTACATGGGTGGTAAGCCGACTGATTTGCAAGGGGACATTGGTGGGACAAGAAACATTATCAGGCTGACTTATTGCGACTTAATCAAAACAGATGTTCGGGGTTAGGAGTTCGGGGTTCAGAAGCGGGAAAGATAGTTGGTAAGATCGATATCGATATTTGTCAGATTAAAATGCTTCCGTAAGCGGGTTCTGGCCTTGATGACGCTTTCATTATTTAAATGCATCAGATCAGATATCTCTTTGGTATTCAATCCTAAACGAAGTAAAGCACAAAGTCTTCTTTCTTTCTGCGTAAGGTCAGGATGTGTTTTCATCAGGTTTCCAAAAAACTCAGGATGCACGCCAAGAAATTCTTTTTCAAACAGTTCCCACATATCACTACGCAAGCTGAACCGTAATTCACTGATCACATTGCTAATCTTTACGGGAAGATCTTTGGGCGGACTGTTCTGAACATTGGTAAGTCGATGGATCACATCTAATATCAGAGTGTTACGTTGACCCAAAACCAGAATATTATTGGTAAGTTCCCTTGATTTTTGTTCAATTTCCTGCTTAAGTCCCACATTCTTTTCCATCAGGTTATTAATGGTCATCTGTTTTTGCATATTCTTTAATCTATTGATATACAAAATCATAGTCACAATTATGACCATCAGGATAAAAAAGATAATGAAGATGTACAAAAGCACTTTTTGCCTTCTCATCTTCTGCGCGCTGATCATCTGTTCTTTATTGAACTTCATTTTCAGATCGGCCATATCTGTTTTATGGCGCAAACGGTTCTGATAAATTACATCTTTCAGTTTATCGTATTGATCGAGGTAATGATTTGCGGCCTGCAGTTTATGCTGATTATTATATACCGTGTACAGCCTGTTCAGGGCAATGAGCTTTTCTTCATAGTTCATATTCGCTGTGGCCGTTCTCATTGCAGAATCCAGATAGGAAATGGATATAAGTGTATCATGATGAGATAAGTAAAAATCAGCCAGGTTATTATAAAGCTCCGGGAAAATTCTTTTGTATTTTGACTGATGAGCGATATCCAAACTTAGTTTGTAATAGTACAATCCGGAATCCGGTTTATTTTCCTGAAGATACATCATTCCCAAGTTCATGTATGGAAAGGTCAGTAAACGATTGCTTTTGCTTTTTTTTGCAAATTCAATGGCTTGTAAATAATATTTCCGGGCTAAATAAATCTTATTCTGTACAAAGTAAAACCTTCCGATATTTTGAATAAGAGTAGGTAAAGCGGAATCCTGAGGCTGGTGAGCCGTTAATTCCAGCGCCACTGCTTTCCGCATATATTCCAGCGCCTGATCTCCTGAATTGTTAACCAGTTTAATGATAGCGCTCAGGTTGTATATCTTGGCTAAAATCTGCGGGTCTTTTGCTTTTTTGGCATATTCCAGGGCTTGTTCATTCAATTCTTCACATAAACCAATATCTGAATCTTTAAACAGGCAGGCCTTCATATAATAAGAATTGGCTATCCCTTCTTGATAATGGCTTTGCCTGGAAATAGACAGAGCCGTTGAAATGTACGATTCGGCTCTTTTCACATCGGAATCCATATAAAGATTAACCAGTTTCAGCAGGATGTTGACCTTGGCTGTATCATCCTTTGCTGTCGCAAGTTTGAGCATCAAACTGTCCGCATTTTCTTCCGATGTCTGCAAAGGTATTCCGACAGACAGCATAATCATCAGAACGACAACAAGAAATCTCCCCTTGGCATTTCCCGGCATACAATAAACTTTCTTATTATCAACAGGATTCTAATACATCAACAATCAAAGATAACACCGGATGAGTTAAAAACTTCCACTTGCTGCGAATAAATGGATCTTTATTCAAAATCCGGATAGATTAAAATACAGAAAATGCGAAAAAGTTTATTCCTTTTCGCATTTTTCATCTTGCACTTTTTATCAGTGCCCAGGACAGGACTTGAACCTGCACAGCCTAGGGCTACTACCCCCTCAAAGTAGCGTGTCTACCAGTTTCACCACCTGGGCTAATAGGGTGTGAGTGTGCGTGTGAGTGTGAATTGAATTCGGGATGCAAATTTACAAATTTTTTTATTCCGTGCAAGCAATAAAAAAATGCACCCCCTCATCCCAACATTTTCCTCTTGTTTGCAACATTCCAAATCAAACGCACCTTTCCTGAGGGGGTGCAAATCTTTATTCAAATATACAAAAAATACACCTTATTATCAAGAAATTACCTTGATTTTTTTAATAAATCATCTCAAATCATAGCGATGCCAAAAGCGGTGAACAGTCCTACACAGACGATCATGAATTTCTGAAGGTTGTACCGGTGATTTTCTTCTGTTTCAAAAAGAATGGAGGTGGAAACATGAAGGAATATACCTACAACAACAGCCAGGGCATAATTGAAACAGACATTCAGGTTGGCAGGATCAAATGGAAGAATATGGCCCATTACAGAGCCAATTGGTGTCATAAGCGCAAAGACTCCAAGATATATCAAAGCTTTTGTTTTCGAGCATCCGTAATGAATAAACAAGCTCATCAGGGTAAGTGAAATTGGAATATTATGGATCACGATCCCGGTAATAAGGGATTGCCTCAGATCAGCATTGAAACTTTCATTGATTGGCAATCCTTCCAGAAAAGCATGAATACACAAACCGGTGAGCAATAAAAACGGCGAAACTCTCTCGCCTTCATAATGAACATGACGATGGCCGTGTTCCACACCCTCGGTCAGTAATTCCAGTACCAGCTGGATCAGAAATCCCAGCAGGATAAAAAGCCCGGCATACCTCGCCGGTGAAGTATAAATCTCAGGAACCAGCTTTAAAAAGCTTATCCCTATCAGGAATGCACCACTGAAAGCCAGAAGAAGTTTCAAAATGCGGCGGTCATCCGTCTTTACGAGGAATATCAGCAAACCGCTGAGCATGACAGCTAAAAACAGAATCAGATAAACAATCAGCATAATCTTTCTTTTTTATTCCAGCAGTCCTCTTGTTCTGGTGAGGGTTCCATTTTTACTGCTACAATTCCGGCGGTAAAAGTAAAAAAAAGAACACTATTCCTTCTTCTTAATCCTTTCGTCATTCCCAAAAATGAATATTTTTGTAAAAATGATTTTAAATATTGCATCATGAAAGATATCGCCTCATTACAACCGGAACGTATATGGCATTATTTTATGGAGATCTGCAACATCCCTCATCCTTCAAAAAAAGAGGCGAAGTTGGCAACTCATCTTCTGAAATTCGGCCAATCTTTAGGACTGGAATCCATACAGGATGCCACAGGAAACATTCTGATCCGGAAACCCGCATCTGCCGGCATGGAATCCGGAACGCCGGTTATTCTTCAATCGCATATCGACATGGTTTGTGAAAAGAATTCAGACATCGTTCATGATTTCGAGAAAGACCCTATCGTTCCCTGGATTGACGGAGATTGGGTGAAAGCGAAAGGTACAACGCTGGGTTCCGATGACGGGATAGGTATTGCGGCTATGATGGCCATCCTTGAATCGAAAGAAATCACGCACGGTCCGTTGGAATGTCTTTTCACGGTGGATGAAGAAACCGGTCTGACCGGAGCATTTGGCATAAAGCCGGATCTTTTAAAAGGGAAAATCTTGCTGAATCTGGATTCAGAAGACGAAGGGCAGATGTTCATCGGCTGTGCCGGCGGTAAAGATACCGTAGCAACGATGGACCGCGAAACCGGTATTGTTCCCGCAGATGTCACCGGCTACCAGATCCGGCTTTCGGGACTTAAAGGAGGCCATTCCGGAGATGATATCCATAAAGGATTAGGAAATGCGGTCAAGCTGCTTAACCGGTTTCTATGGAATGCAACCCGCGATTTTTACCTGAGGGTATATGAAATAAATGCAGGAAATCTAAGGAATGCCATAGCCCGGGAAGGTTCTGCATGGGTGGTAGTACCTGATGAACAAACGGAAGGATTCGAAGCGTATTCGGAATTATATAAGGAAACCATCAGGGAAGAATTAAAAGTGACAGAGCCCGGACTGCAATTTACCGTTAAGGAAACCGGCCTCCCTCCTAATCTTCTGGCTCCCGATACGGAATTCATGCTTTTGAACTCTTTATATGCCTGTCCTCACGGAGTCGTGGAATTTTCCCGCGAGATCCCCGGATTTGTTGAAACATCCACGAACCTGGCTTCTGTAAAATTCACTGACGACAAGATTCTTATTACAACCAGCCAGCGAAGTTCGGTGGATACGGCGAAAACAGATATTGCCGACCAGGTAGCCAGTGTGTTCATGATGGCAGGAGCCGATATAGAGCATTCCACAGGTTATCCCGGATGGAATCCGAACCCCGATTCAAAAGTTCTGAAGATATGTGTTGAATCCTACCGGAAGTTGTTTTCCGAAGAGCCCAAAGTGTTGGCAATCCATGCCGGACTGGAGTGTGGCCTGATCGGAGCTATTTATCCCGGAATGGATATGATCTCTTTCGGGCCGACGATAAAGGGCGCTCATTCACCCGATGAAAGGTTGGATATCAAGAGTACACAAAAGTTCTGGGACCTCTTAACAGATGTACTCAAGCAGCTTTAGTATTTCGCCACTTCTCTATTTTTCTACTTTGTTATATTAAAAGGTATAACCAAATCCCACCCGGAAAACAGGATTGGTATAGGGAGAATCGTATGTATCGTTCAGATTGTAGAGGACGAGAAAGTCGAGACAAGTATGTTGGCCAAGAGGCTGGCGGTATCCGCCGCCGACGAACATGCTATTTACCTCTATAGAGTGTTTCTCCCGCCTGTATGTCATCAGATCGGGTCCTTCGATAGAACCGGAGGGGTCATATTTATATGGAGTGATATAGGTAAGGTATTCATATTCTACGTGGGCAAAGATATTCTCCAGGAAGTTGCTGAAAACAGAGGATAGGTAATACCGGAAGAACACTCTTCCACCATATACATTAACAGTATAGTTAAGATACTCGTTGGATTGAGTATCGTAATAATAGTTTTTAAAGCGGCTGTATTCATAGGTAAATCCAAGACCGCCGTAAAGCTGGTCAACAATACGGATCCTTGATTCAGGCATAACCATAATACCGGTAGCATCGCCGAACTGGAAGCCGAGATTACCCCCAACGGTAACGCGGTGCCAAAAGGAATCGAGGTTATTTACTTGTTTATTCTTTGGGGAATAATCCTGAGAAAAGGCACAAAAAGGTATAAAGAGGAAGGAAAAAGAAAGCAGGATGATGGGATTAATTAAAGATTTCATAGCATCAGAAATTAGCGTTTTCAACACAAAAATAATACATTATCAGGTATTTCCAGGAAAATTAACAGCAGGATTTACATATATAAAGAGGGGGGTATACTCTGCTATTAAGGTTTAAATAACTGGTTATCTGGATGTTTACACATGGAAAGGGTAATGAAAGCAGCAATTATTCATCCGAAGGATCAGAGGAAGTCAAAAAAAAGCAAAAAAATATACTTATCTAAAGTAAGTAATATGAGGTGGATACGGAAATGAACAGGAAATATTTGAAAAAAAGGCAGAATAAGTTTTGGAGAAATGGAAAAAGGTACTACTTTTGCACCCTGTTTTTGCAGTTCATTGAAAGTTTGCATCCAAATTATTGAAATACAAGGTATTTGATCAATAAAAAGGAAAAAATCTTTTCTTCAAAAAATTTCAAAAAAGTTTTGGAGAATTAAAAAAAGGTATTACTTTTGCACTCTGTTTTTGCAGTTCATTGAAAGTGTGCAGCCAATTTATTGAGATACAATGTATTTGATTCAAAAAGTTGAGAATAAAAATTTTTAATTTTTTTGAAAAAAAGATTTGGAGATTAAAAAAAAGGTTGTACTTTTGCAATCCGTTTTTGAAACAAACATCCCGGTAACGGGAGAACGAAAAAACATACGTTCTTTGAAAGATTGAAGTAAGCTAGTAGCAAATATCCCAAGGAAAAATAAAATTACCTTTGGTTTAAGTAAATCTTGAGAAATTAAACTTTACATTTTACAATGGAGAGTTTGATCCTGGCTCAGGATAAACGCTAGCGGCAGGCCTAATACATGCAAGTCGAACGGTAACAGGTCCAGCAATGGATGCTGACGAGTGGCGCACGGGTGCGTAACACGTATGCAATCTACCTGAAACTGGAGAATAGCCCAGAGAAATCTGAATTAATACTCCATATTATTACGATGAGGCATCTCATTGTAATGAAAGCTCCGGCGGTTTCAGATGAGCATGCGTGACATTAGCTTGTTGGTGAGGTAATGGCTCACCAAGGCAACGATGTCTAGGGGTTCTGAGAGGATTCACCCCCACACTGGTACTGAGACACGGACCAGACTCCTACGGGAGGCAGC
>JAUZOW010000136.1 GCA_030706225.1 Bacteroidota bacterium
ATAATAATATCTTTTTTTATTTTTTTTTTTATTTTTTTTTAATTTCTATTTTTTCTTTTAATTTTATAACCCCCCCCCCACTTCTCTTTATACTGACCTGAATCCTATATTTAAATAAGAAAATAAATAAAATCATATAACTACATATATAAATTTATATTACCTTTACGAGTATATATTATTCCTCATCATTAACTAAGAAAAAGCATTTTTAAACATGAAGAAGTATTTACTTTTTATCGTTGCTGTCTTTGCAAGCACGGCTCTTATCGCACAGTCGGTTACCAGAAACATAGTCGTCATGGAAATCGGCACGGCAACATGGTGTACATATTGCCCGGGATCAGCCCTCGCCGTCGAACAGATGACTACAGAAGGAAGATCTATTGGTGTCATAGATTACCATTCTTCCGATTCTTATACCAATTCGGCTTCTACAGCCCGCCTGAGTTATTACGGGATGAGTGGCATTCCGGATGCAGTATTTGACGGTATGAACGCTTCTGAAGGAGGATATTCATGCGGAACCGGTACCTGTTATTCGGATTACATGGCTAAATACAATAGTCGCTTAAGTGTTCCTTCTCCACTGACAATTGGTATTGATGGGACGAATTCAGGAAGCACTTACAACATTATACTTTCACTCCATAAAGTTGGGACGATCAATTCCTCCAGTCTTAAAGCTCATCTGGTTCTTACGGAATCCCATATTAACCAGTCCTGGCAAAGTTGCATGACGGAACTGAATTTTGTCGAACGGATGATGGTACCTGATCAAAATGGTACGAACATAAGTTTTGCCAGTAGTGATATGATTTTTGTTCCCCTGACTTTTACAAAGAATAGTTCCTGGGTAAACAGCAATTGCCAGCTGGTTGCTTTTGTTCAGGATGACAATACAAAAGAAATTTTCCAGGGTGCCGTAATTGATTTAAACAGTTTGCAACCTCCTATTACTGTTGATTTCAGCGGAACTCCAACATCAGGATGTTCCCCCGTAACTGTGAACTATACTTCCAATGCGCCACAGGCAAATGCATATCAATGGGATTTTCCGGGAGGTACTCCTTCTTCATCAACGGTTGCAAATCCTACAGTGACTTATAATACTTCGGGTACAAATGATGTCACCCTGACGGCATGGAATACTTCTTCAGGACGAGGAAATGTAATAACAAAAACCGGTTATGTTACAATAAATTCAGCACCTGCCGCACCGACTCAGCCTTATGGCAATAATACTCTGTGCATGGATCCGGCAAACCAGTCATATTTTACAACGACTGTCACAGGAGCTTCAAGTTATACATGGGAACTTTCCCCTTCCAATGCAGGAACTATTTCTCCCAGCAGTACTACCTGTGTTGTTGACTTTGCAAGTACTTTCCAGGGAGTTGCTACACTCAGGGTCAAAGCAACCAGCAGTTGTGGTGATGGTCCCTGGTCACCTACACTGACCATTACCCTCAGTCAGGCTCCCGGAATATCCGGAACTCCAACCGGGCCTACCCAACTTTGCATGAATCCCTCAAATTCGGATTATATCACGACCGGAACCTCTCCGGCTACTTCCTATACCTGGGAACTGGATCCTGCCTCTGCGGGCGCCCTGTACCCAAACTATACAACATGTACAGTGGATTGGGTAGATGATTTTACCGGTACCGCACAGCTTAAAGTAAAAGCAACAAACAACGGATGTGACGGGGACTGGTCGACACCCCTTCCCATAACAGTTGACGGTGGTCCGATAGCATTCACTATGACGGGTGGCGGTGCTTATTGCGCTGTTGGCGGAACCGGATCTGCAGTTGGATTAAGCGGATCCCAAACAAATGTAAATTATACCCTTTATCTTGACAATGCTCCCACTTCGACGGTTGTTGCAGGGACAGGAACAGCCATTAGTTTTGGAAACCAGTTAACAGCTGGAACATATACCTGTGTTGCAGAAAATGCCGGATCCTGTACGAGTACACAACAAGGGGAAGCTGTTGTGACTGTAGATCCTCAGGTTCCTGCCATTCCCGGAACACCTGTCGGACCGGATGTCGTATACAGCGGATCTACTCCGACTTCCGATTATCTGACTACCGGAGCTCAATATGCTTCTTCATATTCCTGGTCGATTTCCCCCGCAAACGCAGGAAATGTAACAGGCTCTTCCACTACCGGTACAGTCACCTGGAATCAGAATTACTCAGGAACGGCTACAGTGACAGTCGCTGGTGTTAATACTTGTGGAAGCGGAACAATAAGTCAGTCCTACTCAATCACAGTCGGTATGGGTCTTGGAATTGCCAATCCGACAAAACAAAACCTGATTACTGTATATCCGAATCCGTCAACAGACTTCGTTAATATCATCCCTTCGCACGAGCTGAAAGCCAATATCCGGGTTTATAATGCCATGGGTTCGATGGTTCTGGATCTTGGGACTATGACCTTGAAAAATACTTACCGAATGAATACTTCCGGACTGGTTACCGGTGTTTACTTCATCAATCTGACCGGTGAAAATTTTCAGGAAATCAGAAAGATAGTTGTTGAATAAATTTTTCTTAAGAATATATTAACTTGCGCCTTTGTGGTTTAAAATCACAAAGGCGCTTTTTTTAAGGAATAAATATGGACGCAAAGAAGCTTGAGAAATATTCCTCAGCATTTACATTATCAGATATGGAGATCTTTATTTTCCCGGATCTCCTTTATTCATTGGTACTGGCGAATATTATGTCGCCGGTGATCTGGAAATGGAGGGACGAAAAGTGGTTTGAAGGGATGGGGAAAATGCAGATAATGAAGAGAGTACACCGGGTGAAGCAGTACATCATGGACCATTATAACTTCAACCTGGATCTTGAAACGTGGGGGCTTACGGATAAATCGACGGAAATCAACCGGTTCAGGGAATTCATAGATCCGGATGTCCTTTCGAAATCCAATGCCCTGTTTGGGTATGAAGGCGATAAATACTATTTTGATATAGATATCCGGAAGCATTTCGGGTTGGATAAATACGATTCCGATATCATCCCTTACTGGAAAACAGAAACTGTAGAGGCCATGGATGCTTTCCGGTATAAGCCAGGACGGATAATCGGTGCCGGTGAATGTGTTTCTCTGGCCTGTCTGTATGCTGCCGCTTTGTTCATCATTGCAGAAATCCCTATTGAAAATATCTTCCTGATGGGGACGCCTTTGCATTCCCAGAACTTCATTTTGGTCGATGACGGGATTATTACAAATAACCGGAGAATAGTTACCAAATCGATGTGGTTTAACGGAACTGAGCTGTCGGCTCTGGCCCGGCGAGCCCTTGAACATGAACAAATTACCATGGTAGCTCATGCCACAGGGTATATTCATTACATCTATCCGGAAGCTACTATCTGCAAGCAGGAATACCAGACTTTTCGAAATCATCTTTGTAAATTCCTTGAAACCAAAGTCAGCTTTGAGATATTTATCAATTTTTTAAGAGATTACAGTCGCTACCAGAAATTATTCCAGCTAGTTATTCCTTGTCAGGGAACTGATAAATTTATCGGGTTAGAAAAAGCTTTCGGATACGAACATGGAAGTAAGAACCGAATTGGTGATAAAACTGGTAAAAAGCTTCTTTGCGAAATGGAAGAAGAGGATCTTTCTCTGATACCTGTTTCAGGAAGGATTCTCATTTCCCCTAATGATGACCTGTTTGCACAAAGATCCTATGGAGAATTCCTGGAGGATATGAATAAAAGATTCCCCGATTTGGATTCGAAAACCGGTTTGGCTGCAGATTTCCGGAAGTTCATTCATACAGTGCCCAGGCTTCCATCTTCCAATAAACAATTCACTCCGGATTTCCCTGTAAAGATCAATCCTCAGGATAGCCGTGAAAAGATCATAGCTTATCTTTCATCCATCCGGAATAATTCTGTCGTAGCAGATTTGGCATTTTATACCGGACGGCACATGAATATCTGTGATTGGCGACCCTTCCTGAAAGCTGCTTATGAAAGAAATCCCGTTTCGGTTGAGTATTTTTCAGAAAAAGATCCGGAAGCCATTTATCATGAGCTTCAGAAATGGCCCGGTGAATCCATTTATGACAGCAACCGGCTGGCTCTCCCCGATGAAGTAGTGAATTTTAAGCACGGCGACGGACTTGAGAAAGCGATCACATTCATGAATGTGATGAAGTCAAGGTACATTTCTTTTCATACTGAAACCCAGGGAGAATCTATTTCAGTAAAGGTCAACGACCAAAAATTTTGTTTCAGGTCTTTAAAGGAACTTAATCTGGCGGATGAGTTGATGAGCTGATGAGCTGATGAGTTGTATAACGACTCATAGGCAGCCTTTCGGGCCGGATAGTACTCGTATTTATTTTTCTTACCTTTGCCACATGGCTACAAATGATGAACTTTTTAAAAAAATAGTATCCCATGCAAAAGAGTATGGGTTTGTATTTCCTTCCAGCGATATTTATGACGGGCTTTCAGCTGTATACGATTACGGCCCTTTCGGTGTAGAACTGAAGAATAATATCAAGAATTATTGGTGGGAATCTATGGTTCAGCATCACGAAAATATTGTTGGACTTGATGCTGCCATTTTCATGCATCCGACGGTATGGAAAGCATCCGGCCATCTGGATGCTTTCAACGATCCGATGATTGATAACAAGGATTCTAAAAAACGCTACCGCGCTGATGTCCTTGTGGAAGATCATATTCAGAAGATCGAAGATAAGATTACAAAAGAAGTTGAAAAGGCCCGTCATCGTTTTGGAGAGTCTTTTGATGAAAAGATGTTCCGGGAAACAAATCCGAGGGTTAAAGAGCATCAGGCAAAAATTGATGAGATCAAGAAAAGATTTTATCCTGCCCTGGAACGGAATGATCTTGCTGAAGTGAAGGCCATCATTGAAGATCTTGGCATTGTATGCCCGATTTCAGGAACCCGTAACTGGACCGATGTCCGCCAGTTTAACCTGATGTTTTCCACACAAATGGGATCGGTCAATGAGGAGGCCGGAGAGATATATCTCCGTCCGGAAACAGCTCAGGGAATTTTTGTGAATTTCCTGAATGTAATGAAATCGGCACGTATGAAGATCCCCTTCGGGATTGCTCAGATTGGCAAAGCATTCCGCAATGAGATCGTTGCCCGCCAGTTCCTTTTCCGGATGCGTGAATTCGAGCAAATGGAGATGCAGTTTTTTGTAAAACCCGGAGAAGAGCTTAAATGGTTTGAATACTGGAAGAAAGAACGTATGAACTGGCATCTTTCGCTGGGCATTCCTGCATCAAAATATCATTTCCATGATCATGAAAAGCTGGCTCATTACGCTAATGCAGCTACTGATATTGAATTCGATTTTCCGATAGGATTTAAAGAAATTGAAGGGATTCATTCACGTACCGACTTTGACCTGAGTGCTCATCAGAAATTTTCGGGACATAAAATTCAGTACTATGACCAGGAAACCAATGAAGGCTACATTCCTTATGTGGTCGAAACTTCCATAGGGCTCGACCGTACTTTCCTGGCTGTTCTGAGTCATGCTTACAAGGAAGAAAAGCTGGAAGACGGCACGGAAAGAATTGTACTCAGCATTCCGCCGCGGCTTGCCCCAATCAAGGCGGCTATCCTGCCACTGGTTAAAAAAGACGGACTACCTGAAAAGGCACGGGAAATTATGGATAACCTGATGTACGAATTCCGCTGCTTTTATGAAGAAAAGGATACCATCGGAAGAAGGTACCGCCGCATGGATGCTATTGGGACTCCATATTGTCTTACAATAGACCATCAGACTCTGAAAGACAATACCGTTACCATCCGTGACCGTGATACCATGAAACAGGAGAGGATCAAGACTACGGAAATCAGTGATATATTGAAGGCTAATTTGAAAACAATACGTTGAATATATGACTCTTCCATTGTCAGAATTTACTGAATTCGATGATTGAAAACTCCGATTATTGAAAACCTTCCGAAAGATAATCAGAATATTCTTTGTCGCTTTAGGTATCCTGTGCCTGATTTCCGTCCTTTTATGCTTCACTTCTGCTCCTTTCTGGGCATATTATTCACTGGGAACAAAACATGGAGGCATACATCGTCCTCCTGCGTATATTGTCATGATGGGAGGAGGAGCAATCCCCAGCCAATCGGGATTGATGAGGACATATTATACAGCCCGGCTGGGTAATTATTTCAACCGCTCGAAAATCATCATCGCTTCTCCCGGGGATACAACTCAACCGGAAAATTCGTTGACACTAATGAAGAAGGAACTGATCCTGCGTGGAATAGCTCCGGAAAGAATACTGGTAGAGCCCAACGGGACAAATACACGTTCACAGGCTCTCAATATGAAAGCTCTGATTACGACCAAGCCTAACATCACAATTGTTACTTCTCCCGAACATATGTACCGGTCTTGTCTGGCTTTCAGGAAAGCTGGTTTTATGAGAATTGACGGATTGCCGGCATTTGACAATGAACTGGAAAGCGATCTTTTCTTTAAAGATAAACAGTTGGGAGGAAGAAAATGGATGCCCGGAATTGGTGAAAACCTGACCGTCAGGTATCGTTTCTGGACCCAGATGAAATATGAAGTAATTATCTGCAGGGAATACCTGGCAATAGGGTATTACTGGCTTAAGGGATGGATTTGAAGAATAACGAATGAGCGTAACTTTTCAAATCTTATTAAATCTTGTCATTGCTTTTTCTACACCTTCCAGGACAAAACACTTTATCATCTCCACAGCAGTTTCGATCCGGGGAATGAGGACTTTTTCTTCCTCGGAAGTCCAGCGACTCAAAACATAATCGATTTGGTATCCTTTCGCAAAATCGTTTCCTATACCGATCCGGAGGCGGGAAAATTCGGTTGTTTCTATATATTCGATAATGCTGCTCAGTCCGTTATGACC
>JAUZOW010000137.1 GCA_030706225.1 Bacteroidota bacterium
CCGATAAGTCCGAGCGCTGCATATTCCCATTCGGCTTCAGTCGGGAGGCGGTATTTGGGTAAAAGAACACCATCTTCCATCTTTACTTTACGGGATCCGGTACCTGTAGGATTCAGATCGGGAAGAAGTTTATCGGGAGTACCTTCATACTGGCCGGCGAGATAAGCTTCTGTATTGAAATTATTTTCATTTCTCTGGGAAGGATCCATTTTCATGATTCCTTTTTTAATCAGGAGATTTTCATTTACACGGTCGGTACGCCATGCGCAATAATCGTTTGCCTGGACCCAGGAAACGCCTACCACCGGGTAATTCCGGTAGGCCGGATGGCGGAAATAATATTCCACCAGGGGCTCGTTATAGGCGAGACGATCACGCCAGACCAGGGTATCAGGTAAAGCTTTGCGGTAAACGCCCGGATAATCTGTGCTATAAACTCTGGAGAGCCAGTACAGATATTCGAGATAGTCGAGGTTACGGACTTCGGTTTCATCCATGTAAAAGCTGGAGACGGTTACTCTGCGGGGTTGGTTGTACCATTCATACATAACGTCATCCTGGGTCTGACCCATGGAAAAGGTACCTCCTTCAATAAATACCAAACCGGGACCTGTTTGTTGTTCCATGTAAGGACGAACTTCAAATCCGCCGTTTTTGGTATTGTTGTAATCCCATCCGGTAGTACGTGATAGTTCCTTTTTACATGAACCGAGAGAGACGATGGCTGTTGCCAGCGTAAGCACGGTGAAAATTCTACCTAGATTCATCATGAAAAAATTTTGCACAAATATAACTAAAATCTTGGGCACTTTATTGCTCTAATATGTCTTCTTTTTTCAATGCATGGGAATTGCCAGGATGCTGAGATTTCATGAGATCCACCAGAAACACTGCTCAGACGCGACAATGTGATATCATAACTATATCCCACCCTGAGGCTTTTGTAATGGATTCCGGCAAGGATAATGAGTGCATCCGGATTCTCAAAATTATGACGGAACCAGAGACCTCCGATAATCGGATCAAAGGTAATATACGTACCTAAATTTAACTGGTGAAATTTTCCCTGCTGCTGATAAAGGACATTCGGGGAAATTGAAAATTCCCTTTCTCCCAATCCTTGTCCGGGTGCAAGATCAATCACCGAACCTGCATGGAATGTATATTTCCGGTACAGAAAACTGGTATTGTCTCCATAAAATCCATAACGCGGCTCTGTAAGATGCGATACCGAGAATCCTGCATATACAATCTCATCATATCCGATAAAAACCCCGGAAGAGAAATCGGGCTGTCCGATGGTCTCAACATCCGGTGCTTTTTCATTCGTCGGCAGAATATCCCCTGTCCTCGGATCAATCATATCCTCAAAAATAAGATCTTCCCATTTCAGATGACGCTGGTAATAACCTGCTTCCAATGCAGCACTGGCATAAAGGTGGTCGGTGAGATTGAACTTATACGCATACATCAGGTTAATAGTAGTGGTATTAAGCTTCCCGCTGCAGGTACGGTCGCTTGTAAGCAATAACCCTAATCCTCCATGCAGGGTATTGACGAATTGGTCATAAGAACCGCTGAATGTCACAAAAGAACCTTGTAATCCCGGCCACTGATCCCTGAAATTTCCGGTCAGCCGGGGGCAGATGTTTGCTCCGGCAAGGGCAGGATTCAGATACAGAGGATTTGCATAAAACTGAGAGAACTCCGGATCCTGTGAATAGACCGATGGCAACGACAATGTCATTGTTATAATTAATAAGATGATGAATGTCTTTGTCTTTCTCAATTTTATACAGCCCTTGACTATAAAGGGTTACAATAATACGAAAAAAAATCATTTTTAGTATGGAATGGTTCAAACAATAAAATTCAGGTTGTTATCGTTTCGAAAGAGTCATCCGTTGCATTTAATTGAGTACTTTTACATAGTCATCCGGATTTATTGCGTTTTTACCCTTGATCGATTATTGCGCATGATTTATAAAATATCAGAATACCGCCGGTTTTTCTTTTTTATCACAGCCCTGATGTTCTTTTCCTTTATATACTCCGGCGGGCTGGAAGGGCAGAATTATTCAATGAATGTAAAGCTGTCGTGGTACCCGTTGCAGAAAGAACAGTGGTATGATGGCCGTAATGTCATCGTTCAATCCTTCGAGGGAAGTATTACCCAACCGGAAAATTCCGGAACGCTTCCTGTGTATTTTCACCGGTTCCGGTTGAATTCAACCGATGTATCTGTCGGGAATATTACGCTGACCCAATGTGTTTATGAACCGGTCAGCCATTCGCTGACTTCAGGACTGACGATCGATTCTATTAACGATATTTCCAGCGTTACTGATTCAATTATTCCTTCTTCATCGATAGTGATACAGCGTAAAGTCCCCTTCCTGGATGTCCGGCTTGTTCCGCTCCGGAAAAACCCGTTCACCGGAATTGTTGAACGGCTGGTTTCTTTCCGGATAAATGCTGAAGTTATTGTTAATCAGGAGGGTGCGTCTTTTAAAAGCTCCCTGGCTTATGCATCTCATTCGGTGCTGGCAGATGGTGTCTGGATCAAAATGGCCGTTACAAAAACAGGTATTTGCAAGCTGTCGTATCAGGACTTAAAGCAATATATAGATCCATCTGGTATTGATCCCAGAACTATCCGGATTTATGGGAATGGAGGCGGAATGTTGCCGGAAGCAAATTCAAAATCAAGAATTGATGATCTGCGCGAAATCCCGATCCGGGTTTCTGGGGAAGACGATGGAGTATTTAATGAAAGCGATTACATTCTTTTTTATTCGGAATCTCCCGATAAATGGAGCTATTCATCTACCGACAATCTTTTTCGCCATTCAAAAAATCTTTATTCAGATTATGCCTATTATTTTCTGACTTATGGAAAGGATTCCGGCAAAAGGGTAGGTCAGGAGGCTTCTTCCACGGCAAGTGTAACCCATTATATCACTACCTTTAATGATTATTCCTTTTATGAAAAAGATGACCTGAACCTGATTAAATCAGGTAAAATTTGGTATGATCAGAATATTTTCGAATTAACAAATACGCAAACGTATTCTTTTTCCTTTCCGGATCTGGATGTTTCTCAACCGGTAAAAATTCGGGTTGACGCCGCAGGAAGATCCACGACCGCTTACACTTCAATGAATGTTTCCGTAAATAGCAAATCGGTTATGAACCTTTCTTTTAGTCTTTCAGGAAGTGAATACAATGCCATTTATGCCCAGAAAAGTACTGCTGACGGAAGTTTCACATCTTCAGGACCCGGTTTTGATGTCCGGCTTACTTATAATCCGAATAATTCCGATGCGATCGGATATCTGAATTACATCGAATTGAATGCGGTTCGTCAGTTAAAATTCAACGGGGGGCAGCTTTGCTTCCGTTCGCTGACAAGTTACGGAGCGGGTAAAGTTTCTCAGTTTACTCTTCAGACAAGCGGACAGCAGGTCACCATATGGGATGTTACCGATCCCGGGAATATCCGCGAAGTGGAAACAACCCTAAACGGCAATAAGTATATTTTCCGGGTTAAAACTGATTCCCTGAAGGAATTTATCGCTTTCGACGGTAGTTCCTTTAATGGAATATCTTCGGTTAGTAAAGTCGATAATCAGGATCTCCACGGATCGGATCCTTGTGATTATATTATCGTAACCTATCCTGATTTTATATCGGAAGCTCAGCGGCTTGCGGATTTTCATTATAAGAATGACGGTCTCAGCTACCTGATCACTACTCCCGAAAAGATATACAATGAGTTTTCGTCGGGCGCTCAGGATGTGACGGCAATTCGTGATTTTGTCAGATTCAAGTACAACTCTGCCCCTTCAGGAAAAGAGCCTAAATATCTTCTTCTGTTAGGGGATGCTTCCTATGATCTCAAATCACGTATTGCGAACAATACCAATTATATCCCAACGTTTCAATCGTCTGAATCCCTGAATCCTTCCACTTCCTTCGGAACCGATGACTATTTCGGTATCCTTGATGCCGGCGAAGGAGAAAACGCAATGGGTGACCTGGATATCGGCGTGGGAAGGTTTCCGGTGAAAAGTCTGGAAGAAGCCACTTCCGCGGTGGATAAAATATTGTATTATTATGCCAACAACGATTCGGTTAAGAATGATTGGAGAAATGTCGTATGTTTTGTAGCGGATGATCAGGATGAGGGAGGCACTTCATTTATGAGCCAGGATGAGCAGCTGGCTTCCATCATTCAATCTGATCATCAGGAATACAATATAGATAAGATATACCTGGATGCTTACAAACAGGTTTCGACTCCCGGCGGTGCACGGTATCCGGAGGTAAATGTTGCTATTAATCAGCGTGTTACAAAGGGGGCATTGATCATGAACTATACCGGTCATGGAGGAATCTTAGGCTGGGCGCATGAAAGAGTGCTGGAACTTGCCGATATAAAAGCCTGGACGAATTATGATAATATGCCTGTCTTTGTTACAGCGACTTGCGAATTCAGCGAATATGACGATCCATCCACCATTTCAGCAGGGGAATATGTTTTTCTGAATAAAAAAGGTGGAGGAATCGCTCTTTTTACAACGGCCAGGCTTACATATGGCTCAAATAATTTTGAATTATGCAGGAATTTTTATTCCCATGCCTTTAATAAAACCGATGGTCGCTTTTTAAGGATGGGTGAGCTGACAGTTCTTGCAAAAGCCGGTTTGGCAACCGATGTGAATGCCAAAAAATTCGTTTTACTGGGAGATCCTGCATTGACCATGGCATATCCCCGGTACAATGTGGTGACTACTTCAGTGAAAAATGGTACCGGAGAAAGCAATGACACATTACAGGCTCTGGCTACCGTTTCTGTTTCAGGAGAAATCCGGGACGATGCTTCAAACCTTATGACCGGATTCAACGGTGAAGTTTTCCCGACGGTATTTGATAAGACTTCTACCATTGTGACTTTAGGAAACGACGATGGGACACCTTTCACTTTTAATCTCAGGAAAAATGAACTCTATAAAGGAAATGTAGAAGTGAATCAGGGGAAATTTAATTTTACTTTTATCGTTCCGAAAGATATTGCCTATCAGTACGGAAATGGCAGGATCAGTTATTATGCAAGAAGCTCTCAAACTGATGCCAATGGATATGATGAGGATATTGTTGTAGGAGGTTATGACGAAAATGCAGGTCAAGATATTCAGGGACCTTCTGTAAAACTTTATATTAATGATACCAATTTTATTTCCGGTGGAATCACCAATCAGAATCCCTGGCTGCTCGCCAAAGTAAACGATATTTCCGGAATCAATACGGTTGGTAATGGCATTGGTCATGACATAACAGCATTTCTGGATGATGATACCAAAAATGCCATCATTCTGAACCAGTATTACCAGTCAGACCTGAATACTTTTACAAGCGGCTATATCAAATATCCTTTCTTTAACCTGAGTGACGGGGAGCATACCGTCAAAATGAAAGTATGGGATGTTTACGATAATTCTACTGAAGCCTCGATTTCTTTCCGGGTTATTAATTCTTCCGGATTTTCTCTGGATCACCTTTTTACATATCCAAATCCTTTCAGGTATCAAACCACATTCTCCTTTGAATATAATCAACCCGCTTCGGTTGTAGATGTTCAGATAGATATCTATTCGATGATTGGAAAACATGTCAGAACCTTACACCAGTCATTACTTCCGGGAGCTTTCAGATCAAACTCGATCCAGTGGGATGGTACGGACGAAGGAGGAATGAAGCTGGGAAGCGGAATTTATCTTTATACAATTAAAACCATTCTTCAGGATGGATCTATAACGCAACGTTCCTCCAAGTTGGTTCTGAGCAGATAAAATGAAGGAAAAAACCATTATATGAAGTATATCTCCAGTCATATGATCACATTCAGAAGAAGATTCCTGGTGTTTCTCTTTACCTTTCTAATACCTTGTTTACTGGTTGCAGGAAAGTCTCATGTTCCTCATTCAGTGCTGGCATCAGGAACATGGTATAAGATTGGGGTTACCCAAACCGGGATTTATAAGATAACTTATAATGATTTGGTAAAGATGGGATTTTCACCGGAGTCCATTGATCCTGACAAGATCCGGATATTTGGAAACGGAGCAGGTATGTTACCGGAATCCAATGCCACCAAAAGGACAGATGATCTGAAAGAGAATTCGATCTTTGTCGCAGGAAGTTCTGATGGGAAATTTAATACGCAGGATTATATTCTTTTTTATGGTGAAGCAGCCGACGCCTGGGTATATGATTCTATTAAAAAAATCTTTAATCACGTTAAAAATCTTTATTCCGATACTACTTATTATTATATCAATACAGATCTGGCTTTAGGTAAAAGGGTTGTGCCGTTTGTCAGTCTTGACACTACTCCAAATTCCTATTCCCGTCATTTTGCTGACTATCTTTATCATGATATCGATTCTGTGAATCTGGCGAAAACAGGCAAGCTCTGGCTGGGTGAAGCTTTTTCGGAAACCCGGAAAAGCATGGATCTTTCTTTTTCCATTCCGGATATTGACACAACCAGTATGATTCTGGTAGCAACCGATGTAGTTGCCAAATCCACTTTGATCAGCTCCTTCAGTCTCCGGGAGAAAACGCATGGATTGGTTGATTCCATTCTGGTTGATTCCTCTCCTCCCACAAATATCTATTTATATGGTCAGGAAAAGCTTTCAAAATGCTATATGTTTCATCCACGGGCTGAGTTGAATTTTACACTCAAGTATAATCTGCCGAATTCTTCTTCTTTTGGATGGTTGAATTATATTGAATTGAATTATCAGCGGAATCTGGACTGGACAGGGCCTCAGATGAAGTTTTGTGATCCAAATGC
>JAUZOW010000138.1 GCA_030706225.1 Bacteroidota bacterium
CAGGAACAGGCTTGAGAACAGATGAGAATAAAAAATATTACTTTGAAGAAATCCGATTTCATCTTTCTGGTTATTGAAATGAAAAAAACTACGAAATGATCGTGCAGAAATAATTTAATTAAGAGAACAAAATTACAATAACCGGAGATTCATAAGTACGGTCCCATGAAAAGATTTCAGGACAGAAAGACATATTACTGTTTTTCTTTCGAAGTATCAATTCCGATGCAGAAATAATCGAACCCGCTAAGTTTCATCTCCCGAGGATCATAAATATTCCTGCCGTCAAAAATTGCTGGATTCTTCAGGAGTTTCTTCACAATTTTAAAATCGGGGAATTTGAATTCAGGCCATTCAGTGACCAGGGCAAGGCAATCAGCGCCGTTCAGGGCCTCGTAAGGATCATTAGCATAGAAGATGTAGTCATTCAGATGATGACGAGCTTCTGTCATAGCAACCGGATCATATGCTTTTATCTTTGCGCCTGCTTCCAGTAATTTCCGGATGATCACAAGAGAAGGAGCTTCCCGCATATCATCGGTCTGAGGTTTGAAAGAAAGTCCCCAGAGGGCAATGGTCTTATCTTTAAGATCTCCATGAAAATATTTTACCATTTTATTGAACAAAACCGCCTTCTGGTCGTTATTTACGGTTTCAACAGCTTTAAGAACCCGGAGATCATAATTGTATTCGGCTGCCGTACGTATAAGAGCCTGAACATCTTTGGGAAAGCAGGATCCGCCATAGCCGATACCGGGATAGATAAACTTTTCACCGATACGGGGATCAGAACCTATTCCCTTGCGTACTTTATTAATATCCGCTCCCACGATTTCACAAAGATTGGCGATATCGTTCATGAAGCTAATTTTGGTTGCCAGCATGGAATTTGCGGCATATTTGGTCATTTCAGCTGAGGTAATATCCATAAAGATGATGGGATGACCATTCAGCGTAAAGGGTTTATACAGGCTTCTCATCAAATCTTCTGCCCGTGGAGAATCCAGACCGATCACAATCCTATCGGGTTTCAGGAAATCTTCAATAGCAGCACCTTCTTTGAGAAATTCAGGGTTTGATGCTACATCGAAAGGAAGGGATACACCCCGATTATCCAGTTCTTCCTGGACTGCATTCTTGACTTTTACTGCGGTCATGACCGGAACTGTACTCTTGGTAACGATCAGTAAATAATCCTTCATGAATCTACCACATTCCCGTGCTACTTCCAGAACATATTTAAGATCTGCACTGCCATCTTCTCCGGGAGGGGTTCCTACCGCAATGAAAAGAACTTCAGCATCCGCAAGAGCTTCCTCAATGTTTGTGGTAAAATGCAACCGGCCTTTTTTCATATTCCGGGTAAGCATTTCATCAAGACCGGGTTCAAAGATCGGAACAATCCCTTTTTTCAGATTTTCAATCTTCTTTTCATCGATATCAACGCAAACCACATCAATACCGACTTCGGAGAAACAGGTACCGGTAACCAGTCCTACATAACCGCTACCAACGATAGCTATCTTCATATAACGAGAACTTTTGGGGTAAAAACGTCACGAATATAGGGATTATTGTGAAAATGCAGAACCTTTAAAAACTGAACATTTAATAACCGTTCATCTCATGCATAATCCCAGGTAAAGAAGAATTGCAACATCTGCACCAGAGCTTTTGAAAATTCCCCGTTCACAGATATCTTTGTTCTGAAAAAATCTTGACATTATGATGTCTTTCAAAACTAAGAAAATTAAAAGTCTGCTGTTTTTCCTGTTTGTCTTTTTGTTTTCCCTGATTATTTCTTTCCGGCTTCATTCAGGGAAAAAGCTTTATACCTGGGAAAGTGAAATATGGGCCGACCGGGCTGGCTATTACATGTATCTTCCGGCAACCTTTTTCTATCATTTCGATGCATCGAAATTTCCGAAAGATATCGATATCCGGACTGGGCTTGGATTTAATATTGATCCAAAGCGAAACGCGGTTGTAACACAGTATTATTACGGAGAAGCACTTCTTCTTTCTCCTTTTTTCCTCCAGGCTCATTTCATTCAGCAGGCATTTCATATGAATGAAGAGGGTGGTTTTTCAGGTTTCTATATCCAGGCAATGAATCTGGCTGCCATTATTTATCTTTTACTTGGGTTGTATTTTCTCGGGAAATTCCTTGAAAAATATTTTCCTTCAGCATCTGTTCTTTTAACTCTTGTGACGATTTTCCTGGGAACCAATCTTTTCTTTTATACAGTAGAGGACTCCCTGATGTCGCATGTATATTCTTTTTTCGGGGCATCGTTGTTCCTCTTTGCCATGAAATCTTTTCTTGACGATCAAAAGAAGTACAAGTACTTTTTATTAATGATTGTCACGTTTTCATTGATTGTGATCATACGACCCACCAATGCATTGCTGGGATTTTGCTTCTTTTTCTGGGATTTGAAATCCAAAAGAAATTTTCTGGAAAGAATTCGTATGATGATCATTCCCAGATATATATTCCCTTTTATTTTTGTCCTCGTCCTCTTTTGCCTTCCTCAGTTAATTTACTGGGAATATGCCCACGGCAGCTATATCTATCCCAAATATGCTATTGAATTTTCAAACTGGCACCAACCCAGGTTTGCAGCTGTATGGTTTTCCACATTGAACGGGTTGTTCATCTACAGTCCACTCGTTATGGTATTTGTGATTGGAGCTTTATGGATGTCTTTGCGAAAAAACACAAACGGGATGTTCGTTCTTGTCATGTTTTTGACAGTCTCTTACGTTGCCGCTTCTTTGAAATGCTGGTACTATGGGTGCGGATTCGGTCATCGTGCTTTTATAGAATATTATCCATTACTGGGCTTCCCCGTTGCGTTTCTGTCGGACCGGTTACTCATTAATACCACAAAATCCATAAAGATTCCGGTCGGAATTGGCATAATCTTTTTCTTTTTTCTGAATATAGCACTCACAGTTTCCGGAGATAAATGCAATGAGGGTTCCGTTTGGGACTGGGATCAGTTTAGCAGAGAGATGTACAAAACAGGTTTGATCCCGGTTTCGTTAAAATCGGACAACTATACTAACGATTTTGAAAACCAACAGATCTGTGGTGGATTTGATACAACCAGACTTGTTTTTCACAGCCGGGATTATAGTGTCAGGGTAAAACCCGGAGAAAAAGGATTCAGTCTGTATTCAATCTATTTACGTGATCTGAAAAAGAAAGAAGCGCTGCACCTGCAGGTTTCATTTTGGGTTTATGGATCCGGTCAGGATAGTACAGCGCTTTCTGCAGAAATGAAAGATAAAAACAAAGTCCTTTTCACAAAAGAATATTACCCCGTCCGGATGAAACCCGATCCGGAGAATTGGCAGATTATTCAGCAAGAGATTCAAATTCCATTCATATCCGGTCGGGATACTTTTTTTGAAATCGTTTTATTAAATAAAGTAAGTGCAGCGTTTTATATTGACGATGTAAAGGTCCGGTTTCGATAATTCATTAACGGACAATGTCACTTATATGGATTACAAACCGGCATTTGTCAATGACATGCGTCGGGGTTTTCATGCCGGAGTATCCATGGAAAAAAACCTTTACTGGAAGTGGAGTATACCGGATTCGAACCGGTGACCTCTACAATGCGAATGTAGCGCTCTAGCCAACTGAGCTAATACCCCGGGACGCCAAAGTTAAGAAAGACTTTGATTGGAAAACTTGTTTTGTTCTAAACAATTTGGTTTTTTGCCTATCTTTGCTCAAAAGAACTATAACAGCATTATTAACGAAAATCGAGAAATTATGAAAAAACTAAGTTGGTTATTATCAGGGATGATCGTTGCAGCTTTTATGCTGGTTACTTCATGCTCAAAAGATGATTCGACAGACACATCTGATCAGAAACCCTCGCTGACTTTACAGGTAGGGAGTAGTTACACTTCTGCAAATACTACTGTTACAGTCAAAACGCCGCTGCTTATCGGAATCCGGGCAATGTCAAACAGTTCATCCAGTTCAAAGTTAAGCGAATTGATCTTAACGCGTACTTTTAACGGAACTACTTCCACGTATGATACTGTTTTCAGTTCGACGACATATAACGTTGATTTCACCTTATTAGCAAACAGCCAGGTGGGGACTGAAAATTTTGTCTTTACTATCAAAGACAAAGCCGGTCAAACAAACACGCTTACCCTCGTGATTACAACGACTGCTATTGCAGGTAACATCAACACTTACACCATGAAGATCCTGGGTGCCCAGAATAATACGACGGGTAGCTCTTTTGCTTCTTCCAACGGAACAGTTTACGTTCTGTCGGATGCCAAAGCCAATTCCACACTCATTGATTGGCTTTACTATTATGGAGCTTCTGACCTTGCAACAATTGCTGCACCGAATGATGCACATGCAGCAGAAATTTATAACAGCACAACCAGTGGTCTGCAGACCTGGACAAAACTGAATGCAACGAAATTCAAACTTATCACCGATAATGTTGATTTCGATGCAATCGGAGATGATTCTGTAATCGTCTCTCAGACTGCTTCCGGTGTAACAGCAACCCGCGTTCCTACTCTTTCAGCCAGTAAACTGATTGCTTTTGTGACTGAAGGCGGAAAGAAAGGTATCATGAAAGTTGAAAGCATTGACGGTACAAACGCCGGAACAATGACGATTTCAGTAAAAGTACAGGAATAGTTACTTTCCCTTTAAAAGAAAAAAAAGAGCGACTTTAACAGCCGCTCTTTTTTTTACTGGTAAATAAATCTTTTTATGTTTTTCTTCGGAGTTTTTTCGAATTCCTCTTTCTGAATGATAAAGTCGGATACTGCCATATATTTAGGAACCCGTTCATTTAAATCATGGAGATACCCTTTTAAAACTTCCGGAAGGTGCTCTTCAGTAACCCCGGCTTTCCCCATGGCGTCTGCATCTGGGTAGATCAAAGCGACCAGCTTGTTATCGCGTTGCACTACCAATGATTCCATGACCATAAAACGGTTGTTCAGAATAGATTCGAGTTCTTCAGGATAGATATTTTTACCGGAAGGGCCAAGCAAAATGCTTTTACTTCTACCCTTAATATAAATATTTCTTTCTTTATCAATGGTAGCCAGATCTCCGGTATGGAGCCAGCCATCCGGATCCAGAACAGCCCGGGTTGCTTCTTCATTTTTATAGTACCCCATCATGACATGACTGCCGCGCAACAAAATTTCGCCGGGTATATTATACCAATCTACCGAATCGATCTTCATTTCCAGTTCATCCACAATACGCCCCGATGCTCCCGGCCGTGTTGTATTCCAGGAAGCATAAGAGATCAGTGGTCCGCATTCCGTCATACCGTAACCCACTGTGAAATTGAATTTTATTTTCCTGAAAAAACGCTCCACCATTGGGTTGAGAGGAGCTCCGCCAATCACCAGCTCTTTGAAATTCCCGCCAAAGAAATCGGAAAGTTTTTTTCTGATGGTTTTATATAATAGAAGATTGAGAACCGGTATCCGGATCATTACCTTCATCGATGGCTTATGCAGAACCGGAAGGATACTCGATTTAAAAATCTTCTCAATCATGAGAGGTACCGATAGAATCAGCGAAGGCCTGACTTCATTGAAAGCAGTAATCAGGTTCGTTGGAGAAGGCATCTTATTCAGGAAAGTGATCCGGCATCCCCGGGTAAACGGAAACAGAAACTCAAAAGCACACCCAAAAGTGTGAGCCATTGGAAGAAAGGAAAGGATTGTATTTCCTTTTTCCAAAAACATATTCTGCTGAGCATAAATGAGATTTCCAAGCAAGCTCCTATGCTGAAGGATCACTCCCTTTGAAAAACCAGTGGTACCTGATGTATAGCTGATCACAGCAATATCTTCTCTTGAAAACCGGGGCAGAAAAAACTCTTCCGGTTTAATTTCAGGAGACTGTTTATGTATCTCTGAAATTCTTTCTGCAGAAACCGAATCCGATGAATAATAAATATATAGATCTGGAATACGCAGAATCAGCTTCAACTGAGGCATAGAGGTCTGATCCAGGTTCTTGTACAAACCTTCATCGACAAATAAGATAACTGAATCAGAATGGTTGATTATAGGCTGGACATCCTGAGGTTTAAAATCGGGAAGTAAAGGAACAATAACGGCCCCATAAGTGATGGTAGCCAGGTAAAGAATGCCCCAATAAGCTGAATTTTTCCCTAATAATGCTATTTTATCACCCTTGGATATCCCAGCTGCTTTAAAAAAAGAGTGAATCTTTTTTATGTTTTCACCTACCTCCCGGTAAGTATAAGATTCTCCGCCGTAATCAATAAGTGATATTTCATCCCAGTTACTCCGGATAGCCTCTTCAAAAAGGCCAACAAGGTTATAATCTTGTTCCATTTGAATGAATTTATAGCTAGAAGAAACGCCCTACCAATAAACCGCCATACAAGAATAATGAAAATCCGGGAAATTTGTGCAATAAACCCGGAGATAATTTTTTATATAATTGATTATCAAGCTATTCTCTATTCTGAAGAAGCTCTTCCAGCAAGGGATCATATAATTCATCATCTTCCTGGGATATTCCATTTGGATTCAAAACATTCTGTCGCCAGTAAAATTTCCTGAAAGTACGGGTCTGACCGGGAGTCAGCTTGACAGTATATATATCTTGTCCATGACTGGCGTGGACATTAAACCGGATTTTAGTATCCTTTGACTTATTGGTAATCTCAATCTGATACCAGCTCCCTTCCGCTTCTTTATTTAAAAATTTGCACCGGATCGCAATCAGTACCGGATGGATCCCCTCTTTAGCCATTTGTTTTGTCAGAAGCCTCCGGAAAAGGGTATCCGACCATTC
>JAUZOW010000139.1 GCA_030706225.1 Bacteroidota bacterium
ATAAATTCATTCCTCCGAAAGAGATCTGGATTGACGGTCAGATGTCGTGCGAGGAGACAGAATATTCCATTGCACTTGAATTGCTGGAACGTTCACTCATCAGCAAAGGATTTACCTGGGGAAAAGCATATGATTCGGCGATCAATACCAATACCCGCTCCCGTTATACCATGGAAAAAATCCTAAAAAAGATGCCACCTGTAATCATACCGGATTCCGTTACAAGAGCTATCGGGAAAAAAGATGAGTGAGAAATAGCTTAATTTTGCTAAAACTTCAATAATATGGACTTTTTAAATCTGGTACGAAACAGACAGAGTGTAAGAGCATACAACCCTGATAGACCTGTTGAACCTGAAAAGCTGGAACGATGTATTGAGGCAGTAAGACTGGCTCCTTCAGCTTGTAATGCACAACCCTGGAAGCTCATTGTGATCAATGATCCTGAACTAAAGCAGGCAGTAGCTAAAGCAGCCGAAGCAAAATGGCTTGGCTTTAATAATTTCCCGCAACAGGCACCGGTTTTGGTTGCTATCGTCAGAGAAAATCCAAATTTGAGTTCAAAACTGGGGACTATTTTAAAAGATAAATCCTATACTCTCATGGATGTAGGTATTGCTGCGGTTCATTTTTGCCTTCAGGCGGCCAGTGAAGGTCTGGGTACTTGCATGATGGGATGGTTCAATGAAGAAGCCGTAAGGACACTTCTTGGTGTCCCTAAAAATAAGCGCATCGAATTACTGATCACTGTGGGGTATCCCGCCAAAGATGATATCCGTAACAAAACCCGGAAATCAACAGATAAGATTTGTTCCTACAATAAATACCAGTAGAGCATCTTTCATCGTTAATAACCCCTCTTTCATCGATATTATTTAAAAACAGAAACAGGAATCTCTATTTTTATCTCAATAAATTCTTGCGCTATGAGAAAAGTTCTTAGTCTTTTAATCATCCTGGTACCTTTTGCCGGGTGGGCACAGGTACCGTTCCATCCTCCAGTGACTGAAAAGAAGCCCGTAATCGATACACTTCACGGCTTTTTCTTAACAGATAATTACCGCTGGCTGGAAGATAAAACCGATCCGAAAGTGATCGAATGGACAAAAGCCCAGCACGATTACACCGTGCAGTATCTGAATGCTACCCAGAAAGAGCATTCCGGGGTAAGAAACGAGATCGCTGCTTATATTGATATGGATTACGAGGGTCCATTGACAAAGCAGGGAAAACGCATTTTCCAGACGATCAAGAAAAAAGGGGATAAGCAAGGTTCGCTTTTTACGATCCTGAATGGGAAAAAGATTCTGATTTGGGATCCGGTTAAACTGGATACTACTGGAAAAACTTCAACTTCCGGAGTCGAATACACCTATGACGGTGAAAAGGCTGCCATCAGTGTTCAGAAAGCAGGTGCGGAAATAACCACTACTTACATAATCAATACCCGCACCGGGGAGATGCTTTGTCCTCCATTGCAGAATACAGGTGGTTTTCAGTGGACTCAGGACCAGCAGCATGCTTATGTGACGATCCGGAGCCAGGAAGATGTAAATCTTCAGCGGCCTTTAAAGACTTATCTTTGGAAAATGGGCGATCCTGCTGATAAAATGAAATTCCTTGGCTCGACCACGGATGCAAAAAATTCATATTTCATTTATGACAATCGTTACAGTGATGTGACATTTTCCGGTGAAGGTAACTTTTATGCAAACTGTTGCCGGATAAAAAAGACGGGTTCAGATGGAGATGGGAAATTGATTTATGAAAGTACAGAATATCAGGCTTATCCTTCAGCTATCGGGGATAAATTGTTTATCCTTACAAACGATCATGCCCCGAATTATCGTTTTCTTTCAGCAGATAAAAACAATCCGGATTATAAAAACTGGAAAGTCTTGATTCCGGAAGGGGAAACGGTCATTCAGAATGTTGAGATTCTGAAAGACGGGAGATTGATTGTTGAAGATAAAAAAGATATTCAGAGCCGTCTCACCCTGTTTAACGGGGAAGGGAAGAAAATTCATCCTATTGACCTCCCGGAAGTAGGCGATATCTCATCATTCTGGTACGACCGGGAAGAAGATTCCGTGTATGTTTATATGAGCACGTTTACTTCTCCCGGAAAAATGTTCATCTGCTCGCCGTCCGATTTTAAATGGAGACTGTACTATCGCCGCGATATCCCGATTGATATGTCGAATATTACCGGAGAAATAAAGTTTTATTATTCCAAAGACAGTACCCGTATTCCCGTTATTGTGATCCACAGGAAAGATATGAAACAGGATGGTACCAATCCGGTTATTATGACCGGTTACGGTGGTTTCCAGATCGGCATTCAACCAGGTTATTATGGTTATTATGCACCATTGGTTAATCGTGGAGCTGTGGTTGTTGAACCGGGAATCCGTGGAGGCGATGAATATGGTGAATCCTGGCACCAGAATGGTATGCTGTTTAAAAAGCAGAATTGTTTTGATGATTTTAACGCTTGTGCAGAATGGCTGATCCGGGAAAAATATACCTCTTCCGGGAAAATAGCCGCCATGGGTGGAAGTAACGGGGGTTTGCTGATGGGTGCCATTGCGACGCAGCGTCCCGATCTGTACAAAGCCATTATTTGCGCGGTTCCTTTACTGGATATGGTTCGCTATCATAAATTTCTTATTGCAAGATACTGGATTCCGGAATACGGCAGCTCCGACAATGAAGCTGATTTCAGAAATCTTCTAAGGTATTCTCCCTATCATAACATACGTCAGGGAATCAATCTCCCGACCATGTTATTGAGAACAGGAGCCAATGACAGCCGGGTAGATCCGCTGCATGCCAAGAAATTCGCGGCTGCACTTCAGAATAACCCCGGACAAATTAATCCGGTCATGCTTTATATTGATTACAATGTCGGCCACGGAACCGGTCAGGCAACAAAGCAAAGGATTGACAATACGGTAGTGGATTTTGAATTCCTGATGAATCAGCTTGGGATGTAACGGAAGAAAATTAAATCCTTGTTCCGGATGAAATTATCCCCTATGCTTGCCGGGATAGATGATCCTGGGGAATTAAAACTCTTGATAATTCCTTTTTTTAAAATGAATACGGAAAGATTTTTCTTGAAAAGATCTTTCCGTATTTGTATATTTACTAGCATATCTGCTTCGATAATAAAAGATGAACCATTCAGTACTTCTGGGTGTGATTGCCATTGCAATTACCATCATCTGTTTTTATTGCTATCACTTTTTGACGGCATTTGGTATTTCATCCAGACTGTTCTGGAGTCTTTTTCCGGAATACATGCCCCCGACAGCCAGAAATTTTATTTCAGCAAAAGTTGTGGGTTTTATTTTTCTTGGATTTTTACCCTTTGTCGTTTTTGTCCTTTTGTACTTCATCCCCATTGAGGAACTGGGTTTTTCGTTTGGTGAGACAGGCAGATACTGGTACCTGGCAGTCATCGTTCCCCTCTTTTTCATTTTGTTTTCCTTCCTGGCATCACAAAATAGCAAAAACCGGGAAGTATCCCCACAAATGCGCCTGCATATCTGGACTCCAGGATACCTGTTGATTTCTTTTACAGGTTGGGGAGCGTACCTGCTGGCATACGAATTTCTCTTCAGGGGAGTTCTCTGGTTTTCATGTTTCAATGCTTTTGGATTTTGGCCTGCATTTGTCATCAATCTTGCCTTGTATTCATCACTTCATATACCTAAGGGTTTTAAAGAGACCATGGGAGCTATTCCTTTCGGAGCATTGGTTTGCTTTACTACCTGGCTGACAGGTTCATTTTATATTGCTTTTCTTACCCATTATTCAATGGCAGCATCCATGGAATTTTTCTCTGTTTATTTTAACCCGGAAATGAAATTTATACGAAGAAAAAACCAGGGAGAATGAAAATATTTCTTACAGGTGGTACAGGATTTATTGGACGTTTGCTGGTAAAAAAGCTGGCAGAAGAAGGGAATGAAGTCCGGCTTTTATTGAGAAATCCGGAGAAGTCCAAAGGATTAAATCATCCCGGCATTTCCTTTATTCCCGGAGATCTGGATAATATACGGACATTGGAAGAAGGGATGAACGGATGTGACCGGGTATTTCACCTGGCTGCTTATGCAAAACCCTGGTCAAAAGATCCGGATCTGCCTTACCGCACCAATGTCATCGGGACGATTAATGTTTTGGAGGCGGCATTAAAAAACCATGTTCAGCGGGTAGTAGTTACTTCGACAGCCGGGACAATGGGCTATTCTGAAAATGGAGTTCTCGTATCGGAAAAGACTAACCGGAATCCGGAATATCATTCGATTTATGAGAAGACTAAGGCCTTGGCTGAAGAAAAAGCAAGAGAATATGCTGCATGTGGCTTGCATGTAGTCATTGTAAATCCATCCCGTGTATATGGACCGGGTTTGCTGAGTGTAAGCAATTCTGTTACGAAAATGATAAAGTATTATACGGAAGGAATTTGGCGGATCATTCCCGGTGACGGACAAAGTATTGGAAACTATGTATTTGTTGATGATGTCGTGACAGGTCATATTCTTGCTGCCGAAACCGGTAAACCGGGTGAAAGGTATTTACTGGGAGGACAAAACATTTCTTTTAATGAATTTTTTGAACTATTAGGAAATGTTACCGGGAAGAAACGGTTTATGATTCATCTTGCACCCTGGTTGATGAAATCTATGGCTTCCGGGATGGAAAACATGGCAAAATTGACAGGGATTTGTCCTTTAATAACGAAAGCATTTCTGGAAAAATATCTCTGCAACTGGGGACTTGATTGTACCAAATCCAAAAATGAACTGGGATATAAATATTGTTCCATTGAAGAAGGGATCATGAAAACTCTGATGTGGCTTAAAAATAATTAATAAGGGGAAAAATCATGGAAACAGATGGGTTTTATACAGTCATCACCGGAGCAAGTATGGGAATTGGCAAAGCGTTTGCCGTTGAGATGGCAAGACGTGGCCGGAATCTTATTCTGACATCCCTGCCGGGTGAAAACCTTCCATTGCTTTGCGAAGAAATCATGAAACAATTCAACAACAAGGTAGCCTTTTATGAAACAGATCTTACCCAACAAGATGGTCCTCAGAAATTTTATGACTACATTAAAAAAAATTCCTTCCGCGTAAATTTCCTGATCAATAATGCAGGGATGGGTTTTTCCGGGTGCCTGGAAAAACATTCCCCCGAATGTATCGATAGAATGATTGCTCTGAATATCCGGGCAGTCACTCTTATCACACATTTTTTGACTCCCGAACTGAAAAAAGCTCCGGAATCTTATCTTGTCAATATTTGCAGTTTTGGGAGTTATCTGCCTTCGCCCTATAAAAGTGTTTATTTTTCAACAAAGTCATTCATTTACTTTTTTACGAGAGCATTGCATGAAGAGTTCCGTGGCAGTACGATCCGTACCAGTGCGATCCTCCCGGGTACCGTACGAACGAGCGAGATTGTCAGAAGGAGGATTGAGGCGGTTGGAATATGGGGGAAATTCAATGTGCTGGAACCGGAGGAACTTGCCCGGAAATCTATCCTGAAAGTTTTCAGAGGCCGGAGAGTGATCATAGAAGGGAGAATTAACCGCATCATTTTCAATATTTCGACGATCATACCGGAAGGGATACTCCTGAATCTTTTAAAGAAAGAATTAAAAAAAATGGAAGTCGTCGGGTGATTTTGCAGGAAAGGGTTTAGTTTTCCGGTTTCCTGAATTCAAGCAGGTAACCATATCCATTCCAGATCGTCTCCAGCCGGATATCCACCATGGAATCCGGAACCATTTCGACCGGCGGTACAACTTTTTTTTGCCGTCCTACAAATATATTCATCAATCGTGCACCTTTCTGGGTTTCATCTGCAATGACAATCCGGGAACCTTTTTTTGCAACCCGGATCATTTCTGAGATTGCCTTTTTCTGGTCTTTGAAATGATTGATAGCACCGAGATGGAAAACAATATCGAAAGCTTCATCCCGGAATGGCAACTTTTCGGCATCTCCATGGAAGAGCGATACTTCAATGTTGTGCCGTTTCATGTTCCGGTTGCAGGCATTCAGCAGCTTATCTTTAATATCGATTCCATAAAAGGAACAACCGCTGATTTGCCCGTTAAGAATCGGGAGATTGTCACCGGTTCCGATGCCGGTTTCCAGGATGTTTGCTCCATGAAATATTTCAAGATGTTCAAGCACTTCCTGTCTGGCTTTCTGCGTGCCACCACAATAGAGGAACATCAGGTTATTCAATGGAGTGAAAAACAAATGGTATATTTCCTGAACAACCCTGTAACGCCGGCTCATGTGCTTTAATCCGTCCTCTTTCTGGAAATGAATTATTCCATCTCTGGTAGAAAATTCTTCTTTGCATTTTTCGCAGATAAATATCCCGTCAGCGACATTCTCATCCCGGCAATTTCCCTCAAACCTTAGAGTACTCATGCATCCGGGGCAGCATAAAATTTCCTTTCCTGTAATTTTCACGATATATTCCTCCCTGAAGCTTTAATAAATAATGCAATGCAGACCTCTTATAATTTAAATTTCCTCAAGAACAAAATTAAAGCACCGGCTAACCCAATAATAATCCCGGGGACACAAATGAAAAGTATTGTAATAAAAAGGATTGACTCAAGAATATTTTCGGCAGATGTAGGGGGTCTGGAAGGGGGGAAAATACTTGTGCCGATAGATAAACCCAGAAAAATGA
>JAUZOW010000014.1 GCA_030706225.1 Bacteroidota bacterium
ATATCCGGCTCATCATCTACGAGAAGTATTTTGTATTCAACCTTTTCCATGGTTTTTATATGCAAGGTGCTGGATTTAATCGTAAATTATAAACCGTAAATATATTCTGATTTCCGCTTCATCAAAAGTATAATTATCATTTATCTGCAAACAGTGCCAGCCCGCCTTCGGCAGTTTCTTTGTAAATGTGAGGGAGGTCGTGTCCGGTTTGTTTCATAGCGTGGATAACGGTATCAAATTTGATCACGTGGGTTCCGTCGGTCATCAGGGCATACATAGCGGCATCAATGGCACGGGCAGCTGCAAAGGCATTTCGTTCGATGCAGGGAATCTGGACCAGCCCGAAAACGGGGTCACAGGTAAGTCCCAGAAAGTGTTCAATTCCTATGGAAGCGGCGTATTCCACCTGAGCCGGCGTTCCTCCCAGCAATTGAGTAATCGCGGCAGCAGCCATAGCGCAGGCACTGCCTACTTCTCCCTGGCAACCGACTTCAGCTCCGGAGATGGATGCATTGCTTTTTATAAGGTTTCCGATCAATCCTGCAGTAGCCAGGGCCCGAACGATCCGTGCATCAGAAATATTTTCCTGGATTTTTATCAACTTCAAAACAGCCGGAAGAACCCCGCTGGAGCCGCAGGTAGGAGCCGTTACAATTTTCCCTCCGGAAGCATTTTCTTCAGCAACAGCCAGTGCAAATGCATAGAGTAAGGTCCTTTTGCTAAGATCCGAGGAATTATTACGGGATTTCAGATAAAAAGTCATGGCTTTACGCGGAAGTTTAAGCCCTCCCGGTAAAACACCTTCTGTCTGTAATCCATTTTCAATGGATTCCTGCATGGTTATCCATATTTTTTCAAGAAAATCCCATACATCGGGATTTTCATACTGGCCGACATATTCCCAGAAAGAAATTCCGTTATTAACACAATATGCCAGGATTTCTTTCATCATCATCAGGGGATAAATCTCCGTATTTCTTACTCTGACGCCTGAATCACTGATGTCGCCTCCACCGATGCTATATGTTATCCAATCTTTTATGAGGTTTCCTTCTTTTCCGAATGCTTCGAATTTCATTCCGTTAGGATGTAAAGGAAGAAAGGTATCCGGTTCCCAGGCAATATCAACGGGCAGGGGTGACAGCGCGTCTTTGATCACACGGTCGGTCATGTGTCCTTTCCCGGTAGCAGCCAGGCTGCCATAGAGTGTAACATGAAAGGAAACAGCTTCCGGGTTTTCATGTCTGAATCGTTCCGCAGCAAAAAGAGGGCCCATGGTATGGCTGCTGGACGGTCCATATCCAATCTTGTACAGATCCTTGATAGATTCCATATGAAAGTTATAAAAACAAAAAACCCTGCCAGAATTACCTCACTGGCAGGGTCTTTATCGGAATATTAATTAAACTAATTTTTCAACCATATCAGCCATCCGGTTGGAATAGCCCACTTCATTGTCGTACCAGGATACAATTTTAATGAAGTTACCTCCAATGACTTTGGTGAGTAAGGAATCAAAGATAGAGGAATGGGTGTTACCGATGATATCAGCGCTCACAATAGGATCTTCCTGATATTCAAGGATTCCCTTCATGGGGCCGTTGGCTGCTGTTTTCATGGCAGCATTAATTTCGTCTTTGGTGACATTGCGGGAAAGTTCACAGGTCAGATCGACCAGTGAGCCATCGGGAGTCGGGACCCGGACTGCAAAACCGTCGAGTTTACCTTCCAGTTCAGGGATGACAAGTCCGATTGCTTTCGCTGCCCCGGTTTTTGTCGGGATGATGGAAATAGCGGCAGCTCTTGCACGGCGGAGATCCTTATGAGGTGCATCCAGAATGATCTGATCATTGGTATAAGAGTGGGTTGTATTCATCAAACCGTACTTGATCCCGAAATTGTCGTTCAGAACCTTGGCAATAGGAGCAAGGCAATTGGTTGTACAGGATGCGTTAGAAATGAACTGCATTTCAGGTTTCAGCATATGATCATTGACACCCAGGACGATAGTCGCATCCACATCTTCCTTGTTGTCGGCAGGAACGGAAAGAATGACTTTCCGGGCACCTGCAGCAATATGCTTGCTCATTTTTTCCCGGTTACGGAAAATCCCGGTAGATTCGATGACCACTTCTACACCTAAGTTTTTCCAGGGTAAATTTGCTGGATCTTTTTCAGCAAGAACGCGGATCTTCTGGCCATTAACAACCAGATATTCTCCATCGATTGATATTTCTCCAGGGAATTTCCCATGGACGGAATCATATTTTAGAAGATGAGCAAGGGTTTTAGGGTCTGTAAGATCATTGAAGCCAACGACCTCTACATTTTTTTTCTGCATCAGGGCACGAAAGGTTAACCGGCCGATACGCCCAAAGCCATTAATTCCAACTTTAATTGTTCCCATAAAAATTTTCTTTAAAACAATTTTTACTTAATCTGAATTGAAACGCAAAAATACACATTTTGGAAACAGATTGAATTATGTATTTAAAATTTTGTGGATATCTGAAAATCAGTTAGCTTTAAAGCAAAAACCAATAGAAGCGGGATGGAAAAAATTTATGTTATTTCCGATGGTACAGGACGTACAGCGGAACAGATACTTCAGGCTGCTCTGACACAGTTCCCCGATGCCCCCGTCGAGATTATTGTGAAACCTGAGATCCGGTCAGAACAACAACTGGATGACATTATTTCGGAAGTGGCAGATAATCATGGACTTATAGCCCATACTCTGGTGACTCATCAGTTGAGAGAGTATATGATTAAAATCAGCCGTGCTCACAACATTGAATACATTGATCTGATGGGGCCATTACTGGTAAGGCTTTCTCACCGTTTTGCGAATTCACCTGCTGAGGAACCGGGCTTGTTTCACCGGTTAAACAAGGAATATTTTAAAAGGATCGATGCCATGCAGTTTGCTTTTTCCCATGATGACGGCCAGCGTTTTTATGAATATGAAAAAGCAGAAATCGTATTGGTGGGCGTATCCCGGACATTTAAAACGCCATTGAGCATTTATCTGGCGTTCAAAGGATGGTTTGTCGCTAATTATCCCATCGTTCTTGGAATAGAACCTCCTGAAATTTTGGGACAACTTTCTTCAGGACATGTTTTTGGGCTGATGACACAGGCAAACGACCTCTCTACCTTGCGTTCGGTGCGTCAGGAATTCCTGGGAGGAAATACCAACCATTATTCTTCATTGGAATATGTGAAAAATGAACTGAACTATTCCCAGTCAATATTTAATAAATACCAATGGCCTGTGATTACTGTGACCGATAAACCGATAGAAGAAATCGCTTCAGAGATTTTATCAATCCGCCGGAATATCCATCCTCCTGTTCATCATCTTTGATTTAAATTCAACCCGGCATATTATATGTGGAAATATTCCCGTATTTTTGCGGCCGGTTTAAAAGGTAACCCAAACCGATATGTCAAAGACTAAGTTTATTTTTGTTTTAGGAGGAGTTTCCTCCTCCCTGGGGAAAGGCATTATTTCTTCATCCATAGCCAAACTGCTTAAAGCACGCGGCTTTTCAGTAACCATCCTGAAGCTTGACCCATATATTAATATTGACCCGGGAACATTGAACCCGTATGAACACGGAGAATGTTATGTTACGGAAGATGGTGCTGAAACAGACCTGGATCTTGGCCATTATGAAAGGTTTTCCAATGTACCGACTTCCCAGGCTAATAATGTGACTACAGGCATCATTTATCAGACGGTGATCAATAAGGAAAGAAAAGGCGAATTTCTGGGAGAAACGGTTCAGGTGATCCCTCATATTACCGATGAGATCAAATACCGGATCAAAATGCTTGCCAATAAAGGAAATTATGATTTCCTGGTGACAGAAATCGGAGGAACCGTTGGTGACATCGAATCACTGCCCTATATTGAAGCAGTACGTCAGATGAGGTGGGAGCTGGGCCGCAATTGTATTGTCGTCCACCTGACTCTTGTCCCTTATCTTGCAGCTGCCGGAGAACTTAAAACCAAACCAACTCAGCATTCTGTCAAGACATTACTGGAGTCAGGAGTTCAACCGGATATCATTGTATGCCGCACGGAAAAGCATCTTTCGGAAAATCTGAAAAATAAAATCGCTCTATTCTGCAACGTCACCAGCTCTTCCGTCATCGAATGTATTGATGCGGAAAGTATTTATGAAGTTCCTGTACTGATGCACAAGGAACATCTTGATGATGAAATCCTCAGCAAGGCAAAAGTCCGCTGCGATGCAGAACCTGAACTTACCAATTGGATCAAGTTCCTGGATAAACTGAAACATCCCAAATATGAAGTAAATATTGGATTGGTCGGAAAGTATGTGGAATTGAAAGATGCTTACAAATCAATCAATGAATCTTTTGTTCATGCAGGCGCTGACAACGAATGCAAAGTCAGAATACGGACTATCCATTCGGAATCCATTACGGATGCTACGGTTGCTGAAAAACTTGAGGGACTTGACGGTGTGCTGGTTGCTCCGGGTTTTGGACACAGGGGAATTGAAGGGAAGATCACAGCTATCCGCTATGTTCGTGAACATAAAATCCCATTCCTTGGCATCTGCCTTGGAATGCAATGTGCTGTTATTGAATTCGGCAGAAATATCCTGGGATTGAATGAAGCTAATTCCACCGAATTCGATACGGAAACTCCCTATCCCGTCATTGATATGATGGAAATGCAGAAGAAAATTTCCGGAATGGGTGGTACCATGCGTCTGGGAGCTTATCCCTGCAAGCTTAAAAAAGGGAGTAAAGTTTATGATATCTATAAAACGGAAAATATTTCCGAACGACACAGACACCGTTTTGAATTCAACAATGAATATCTGACTCAATACCAGAAAGCCGGAATGACTCCGGTGGGTATCAATGAAAAGGATAATCTTGTTGAAATCATGGAATTGAAAGGCCATCCCTGGTTTATCGGTGTTCAGTTTCACCCGGAATATAAAAGTACAGTTGCCAGTCCACATCCGCTTTTCAGGGCTTTTGTAAGAGCAGCCCTTGAATATTCAGGAAAATTAAAGAAGAAATAAGAATTTATCAGAATCGATGAGTAACCGGAATACCATCATCGGGCTTATATTGATCTTTGCGATCTTCATCGCATATAGCTATTTTATGAGCCCGTCGAAAAAGGAAGTAGAAATACAGCGACGGAAAAGTGATTCCATTGCAGCATCCATTGAGCAAAAAAGAGTAGATGCCATAGCCAATATTGCCCGCCAGAAAGCGATCGAAGAGGCCTCTCATAAAAAGGAGCCGGGAGCGATCGGCAAACCTTATGACAGCGTTGACGAAGCCCGGGTTATTAACAGGGAACGCCTGGGATCATTTGCAGGATCTGGAGTTGCAGGCAAAGATCATTATACTATTGAAAATGATGTCCTGAAAATCCATATTTCAGCAAAAGGTGGAAAGATCGACTATGTAGAACTGAAAAAGTACAAAACATGGAATAATAAACCCCTTGTCCTGATGGACAACGATTCCCTCCATTTCGGCCTTTCTTTCTTTACCAACAACCGTTTGATCAACACCGACCAGCTGAATTTTAAGCCCCATTGGATCTCTCCAAATACAGAAGGGAAGAACGAGATGTCGGTTAACGGAAAGGATTCTCTCCAGTTTTCCATGCGTCTGTATGCCGATGCATCCGATTCTTCTTTCGACCCGGACAAGTACATTGAATTTGTTTATACCCTCCGCGCAGGTCAGTATATGGTGGGTTATAAGATCAATTTCTCAGGTATGTCAAAAGTGATCGACCCGGGAACAAAATTCATGGTACTGAACTGGAATACCAATCTGAAACAGCTTGAAAAGAGCCTGAAGATGGAGCGTATGAGCTCCACAGTATATTATAAATACTATGAAGATAAAGTGGATTACATCCGGGAAACCAAGGATGAGGAAAAATATCTGAAAAATGACCGTGTTCAGTGGATTGGCTTCAAGCAGGAATTCTTTACTTCCACACTGATTGCAGGGAATGGGGAATATTTTTCGGATCCCCGTATGAGAACGCTTACCATGAACCGCAATCATGGCTATCTGAAGTCCATGTATGCAGAAGTCGGTCTTCCTTACTCATTGGATAATACTAAAGTGATCCCGATGTCATTTTATTTCGGGCCGAATAAATTCTATCTTCTTCGTTCCTATAAGCTTGACCTGGAAAGACAGATTCCTCTGGGATGGAGTTTCTTCCTTATGGCCTGGATCAATATTTATGCAGTCATTCCGGTCTTTTCATTCTTTGGAACCCTGAACTGGAATTATGGAATTATTATCCTGATCCTGACTGTCCTTTTAAAGATCGTACTTTTCCCGATTGCTTACAAGACTTACAAATCGACTGCAAGAATGCGTGTGCTGAAACCGGATATCGAAGCACTGAACAGTAAATATCCCAAAAAGGAAGACGCGATGAAATTGCAGCAGGCTACCATGGAATTGTACAAACGTGCCGGGGTAAACCCTATGGCGGGTTGTATTCCCATGCTGTTACAGATGCCTATCCTGTTCGCTATGTTCAGGTTTTTCCCGTCTTCTATTGAATTACGCCAGCAGCCTTTCCTTTGGGCACACGATCTTTCATCCTACGATGCGATCTGGACATTCCCTAACGGATTCAGCCTTCCCTGGTACGGTGACCATGTCAGCTTGTTTGCTTTACTGATGACTATTTCCAGTATTATTTATACCCGGATCAACGACCAAATGATGGGATCAACGCAAAAGCAGATGCCAGGTATGAAGACTATGATGTACCTCATGCCTCTGATGTTCCTGTTCTGGTTTAATGATTATTCTTCTGGCCTGAGCTATTATTACCTTCTTGCTAACATTTTCACCTTTGCACAGATGTACCTTATCCGTGCAACCATTGATGAAAAGAAACTTCGTATACAGATCGAAGCCAATAAAAAGAAACCTGTCAAGAAATCAGGATTCCAGAAACGGCTGGAAGGAATGGCAAAACAACAAGGATATCCGGTAAGGAAGAAGTAAGCGTTAAAATCAACGTATATACTGCAGGAATGTTTCTAAGCCTTTCTTCTTCAGTTCATCGAATTCGTAGGAGATATTATGCTCGAAGTAATCGAGACAATCAATTCCGGAGGGAAGGCGGTTTTTAAAGTATTCCAGTGTTTCTTTTTTATGAGTCACCCCGAATTCGAGGGCTTTCCGGAAAACTTCAAGTTGGTCTGAAGGCAGGGGAACTCTGGAGATCCATACGGCAAAGACAAATGGGAGAGAAGTAAACCGGATCCATTCTTCTGCCAGGTCGTATACGTAGTTGTATTTTTTTACCAGATTAAAAGTTTTATCGCCAATGGCAACCACGGATTCATGTGATAGTCCGGCTTCACCGGCTTTCAGGGGTATCCATTCGGGATGGATCTTCCAGTAATGATTTGCCAATACCCTGACCAGTCTGACAGAAGTACGCGAATCGTAATCCAGGTGAATATGAGTGATTTCAGGCAGAGGTTTTTGGCTTAGCAGAAGCACAGTCCTGACAGGGCTGACGGCACCAATGCAATATCCGGGAATATAGTTGAACGAGGAGAAATCGGGCAGGGCACCAACGGGTACCAGACCAATATCGGCTTGTCCATTCCGGATATTTTCAGCACACTGGCTGGGAACATCAAGCATAAGACAAAAACGATCAAGAATTCCTGATTTTTCAATTCCATAAACAAAAGGAAAAGTATTCAGATAAGATACAGCAGTTATTGTCAGTGGGTTCATTTAAAGTATGAATGAACTGCAAAAATAAGGAAATACTGATCAGATAGAATCTGAAAAAAAATCAGGCTGTTTTGTAAGGGTTTCCTTTTAATAATTCCTGATGGATAGCAATAACCTGGGGAATGAGCATTCGGTAACCATCGTTAACTATGGTAAAATCAGCATAGCGTGATTTTTCGGAATCCGGCATCTGATGACTCAGCCGTGCCAGAACCGATTCCCGGGTAATGCCATCCCTTCTGATAACTCTTTCAATAGCAATCTCTTCCGGGCAAGATACATATATTACCTTGTCGAATTTCCTGTAAAAACCTGCTTCAATAAGGATTGCTGCTTCCATGACAATATACGGCGCATCCGAGAAGGAAGCACACCATTCCCTGAAATCTTTATCAAGTTTTGGATGCGTAAGGTGATTGAGAAATTCAAGGGCAATGGGATCACGAAAAACAAATCCGGCGAGAGCTTTACGGTCGATATTTCCGGAACTGTCAAGGATTGCATTTCCGAATTTTTTTTTCAGGGCATTGAGTACATCCGGATCACTCAGGAATTTCTTCGAATGGTCGTCGGCAGGATAAACCGGGATTCCCAACGCTTTGAAAATACCCGATATGACACTTTTCCCGCTACCGATGTTTCCGGTAAGCCCGACTTTCAGCATTATTTATGTTTTCTTGGAAGAGGGGAAGAAGATTGCTTTTTCAATTCGGAATTTCGTACACTGTCGTTATATAACCGTATGGAATCCTCAATATCCAGTATGTTCATTGTTCGAACCGGCTTGGATTCATTGAGCTTTTTAGGATTTTTTTTCTCAAAAAAGAAAAAAACGGTATCCGGAGATATAGAAAAAATATCCGCCGTAATATTGAACTGGCTTGAGATTTCCTTTCCAAGAGAAGAAGTCAGGATCATGCCTCTGTAAATGTCATTCCCATAGGGTTTGACCCGGATTCTGTGAAGGCTGATATCCAGGAATCGATTTTCTTTGGAAAGGAAGGGTGATGAAAAGAGATCAAAACCCTGAACAACAACTTTCAGGGTTATGATACTATCCGGTTGGTTGACAAGGACAAGGTTTTCAGGGATATTGACATACCGGACAGTAAAATCGATATTATGATAATAGTCTTTTGAAAGCCTTACCAATGCCCAAAGGAATATTGCAATTCCAAGGCAAACCAGGAATATATTTATTTTATTGCGAACTTTTCCTAATTTGTTCTTCCTGGCATTACGGATAAGGTTTATGAACCCGGATTCCAAGACGGATAAAATGAGAACTGATTATTTAGTGTTTTCCACTACCTGGGTGGAATCAATCGCAATAGCTGATTTTTCCACTCTGAGACGAACCTGGTTTTCCACTTCGATCGTTACAGTTGTATCCTGCAATTCAACGATCTTGCCATGAATTCCTCCAATGGTAATAACCTTCTGGCCTTTCTGGAGATTTTCACGGAATTTCTTTTGGTCTTTACTTCTTTTCATCTGCGGACGGATAAAAAAGAGGTAAAAAACAACGATAATCAATAATAAAGGCAGAAGCGACCACCAGGTACTTTGAGCACTGCCTTGTTGTCCCTGTGGTGCGCTCATTAACAGAATACTCAGTAAATTCATCTTGATCGGTTTTTAATTTTAATGTAAATTGTTGATTGCAAATATAATGTAAAAATAGTTAAAAACTATAAGGCTATTTAATGCCTCCGGGCATTGTTACTTCAGCTTTGATATGAACTACCGTTGTATTCGGTTGAGTATTGGCTACAACGATAATGTTTTTACTTTGGTAACCATGTTTGCCATTACTGTTAAATGTGACTTTGATGGTGCCATCTTTACCCGGTCCGACGGGAGTTTTGGGAAAGGAGGGGACTGTACATCCACAGGATGTATTCACATCCGCGATGATCAGATCCGATTTGCCTGTGTTTTTAAAATGAAAAATATACGAAACGGTTTCTCCCTGAATTATCTTCCCGAAATCATGAGTCGTCTCTGCAAAGGAAATGACCGGAAGGTTAGTGTTTCCAGCTTTTCCATTGGCAGAATTTGGATTATCCACAAGGTCGGAAGAAAGAGACCTGGGGCCTGAATGGCAGGAGGCCAAAAGGAACAATCCCAATACTATAAATGATATGAAGCGTGGTTTCATAAAGAATTTGTTTGGGCGGGCAAAGGTACGAAAATTAAGACAGATGATGACTAACTGTTATTATATCGAAAAATTAAATCTTTACGAACTTTGCAATACCATTTTAAGTCGATCATGAAAATTTTTCTCATTGGGTACATGGCGTCAGGTAAATCAAGACTGGGTCGGGAACTTGCCGGATTGACAGGCTACGACTTTCTTGATCTGGATGATATCTTTGAGCAGCAATACCTGATAAGCATTTATGACTTTTTTGAAAAGTACGGAGAAGATGTTTTTCGGAAAATGGAGAAAAAGATACTGGAAAGCACTTCAAACATGGATAATACTGTAATTGCTACCGGTGGCGGTACTCCCTGCTTTTTCGACAATATGGAATTCATCCGTTCCAACGGTATAAGCATTTATCTGAAGATCAGTCCGGAAGCACTTGCCGGACGGTTGATCGAAGTAAAGAGAAAGCGTCCGCTGATCCGGGCAATTGATTTACCCGAGATGATTGAATTTGTTAAAGAACAGATCTGTGAAAGAGAGCCTTTTTATAAACGGGCAGAATATATCATTGAAGAACCGGGCGATTTACTTGAAAAAATAAAAAACATTCCCGGAATTGCTGAAATCATTCCGCTCGTCTGACAAGCAGGGCTACATTTTCAACATGTTGCGTATGCGGGAACATGTCAACCGGCTGACTGACTTTAAAGTCATATTTTTCCTGCAAAAGGGCAAGGTCTCTTGCCTGGGTGGATGGATTACAGCTGACATATACAACCTTTTCCGGAGCAGCCAGAATCATAGCTTTAACCGTTTTTTCATGCATTCCCGACCTGGGGGGATCGGTAATAATGATATCAGGCTTCCCCTGTTCCCTGATAAATTCTTCTGAAAGGAGCTTTTCTGTTTCACCAGTGAAAAACTTCATATTGGTGATTTTGTTTCTTTTGGCATTTTCGTTGGCATCATTTACGGCTGCAGGGATAGATTCTATCCCAATCACGCGATTTACTGAATCTGAAATGAATGAGGAAATGCTGCCAATTCCTGAATAAAGGTCATAAACGTTTTCAGATCCATTAAATCCGGCAAGGCTGGCCACAGCACCGTATAGCGAGGGAACCTGGGAGGAGTTGGTCTGGTAAAAAGACAACGGGCCGATGTGAAATTCAATCTCTTTCTTTGTCCGGAAGGAGAGAAGCTTCTCCGTAATGTACGGCTTCCCGTAATACAAGTTTACCGGGAGATCCGTGATGACATCGTTCTTTTTGGGATTGACCACATAATACATCGAGCTGATTTCAGGGAATTTTTTAAGGATATGATCAAGAAATGAAGTAATCTTTTCCATATCCGGGTCATGGAACATAAAAATAGTCATCAAACCTCCGTCATTACTAACCCGGATGATGATGCCTCTCATAAAACCTACCCATTTTCTGACATCATAGAAAGAATATCCGTTATCAATTGCGAATTTCTTTGATTCAAGCCGTATAGCGTTGGAAGGATCTCTCTGCAGAAAACATTCTTTGATATCCAGCACTTTATCGAAAAGCAGGGGAATATGAAAACCCAATGCATCCGGACCCAGATCGGGGGGATCATTTTCGGTCATCCACCGGTGGTTTGAAAAGGTGTATTCCAATTTGTTGCGGTAATATCTTGTTTCTGAAGAAGGTAAAATAGGAAGTACTTTGGCATCCGGGATTCTGGCAATTCTTCTCAGCGCATCTTCAACCTGTTTTTGTTTATAATAAAGCTGGTCGCAATATTTCATATTCTGCCAGCGGCAACCTCCGCAAGTGCCGAAATGATTGCAGAATTCCTTTTCACGCTTCTCTGAATATTTGTGAAACCGGATGGCTTTCCCTTCGAGATAGGACCTTTTCTTTTTTGTAAGCTTAATGTCCACTACATCCCCGGGAACTACGAATGGAACAAAAAGCACAAGTTCACCAACCCGGGCAACCGCTTTCCCTTCCGATCCCGCATCAATGATCTCGACATTATTGTAAATGATTTCAGATTTCATACTGGATAGTTGATACTAGTTTATGGAAAAATCTTACTGCTTTCCCTTCATTTCTTTCCTTCATCCGTTGTTCTCTTCCTGTAATGTTTAGAATCGCCCCACTCATCATACCCGATTGTATCACCGGCGATGTGGATGCGGGCTTCCAGGCAGCTTTTGCATTCTTCCGCTTCTTCATTGATGCAGGGCTTGTTTTCATAAAGCAGATAATCTTCCCTGTATTTGACGGGAGTCAGGTTTGGCATCATTACATTGGCTCCGACCATCAGCGCTTTTTCTCTTCCCTGGGGATCCAGGGTTTGCATAGCTGTCGTGGCTGCGATATTGATATCTTTCATCATAATTCTCAGGATGGCAACCATTTTCAATGAAAGACGGAACCGTTCTGATTGTGAAAGAAGCTGGTCGCGGTATTCGTACAATGGGGTAGCATCATGCTCAATATATGGGCCCATTCCGACCATATCGATATCATAATTCCGGAAGAATAACAGATCATCTGCCAGGTCAGAAATGGTTTGGAAAGGAAGCCCGATCATTACTCCGCTGCCTACCTGATATCCCTCTTTTCTTAATGATTTCAATGCTTCCAGCCGCTTGTAATAATCGTGATGTTTATCGGAAGGATGTAGTTTTTTGTATAACTCCGGATTGGAAACCTCGATGCGAAGCAGGTAACGCTGAGCTCCTGCCTGAAACCATCTTCTGTAGGTTTCAGGTGATTGTTCTCCAAATGAAAGGGTAACATGGATTCTGCCTTCCGACATTTTTGAGATTTCCCGGAGCAGATATTCAATCCGGTCGATGAATTTTTTATCTGAGCGTTCTCCTCCCTGGATTACCAGGGAAGCATATTTTTCCCGGTAAGCAAAAGCGGCAGCTTCCATAACTTCCTCATCGGAAAGCTCATATCGTTTATATTTCTTATTACCGGAGCGAATCCCGCAATAATAGCAATTTTTGGAACAGATATTTGAGAATTCGATCAGTCCCCGGAAATAGACCTTGTTCCCGATATACTGAAGCTTTACAGCCCTTGCTGTTTCAAATATTTTACGGGTACCGGTATCATCGGCTGATAATAAAGAAACCAGATCTTCTTTCGAAAATTCCGGATGGGTCAGTATTTCTTCAATTCCGGTAGACATGTGTTCCAAATCTCGTTGTAATAAATATTCTATTCAAACATTAAAACGGATATTAAGAATATCGCCATCTCCGACAATATAATTTTTCCCTTCAATATAAAGTTTTCCTGCTTCTTTACAGGCAAGTTCGCTTTTCAGGGAAATGAAATCGGCATATTTTATTACCTCTGCCCGGATAAATCCACGTTCAAGGTCGGAATGGATGACTCCGGCTGCCTGAGGAGCTGTCATTCCTTTATGGATAGTCCATGCCCTGACTTCTTTGGGCCCTGCAGTAAAAAAGGTCTGGAGACCAAGTAGATTAAAAGCAGCTCTGACCAACCGGTTCACGCCGGGTTCTGGAAGTCCGGCATCGGTAAGGAAAGCTTTCCGGTCTTCTTCGGAATCCAGTTCTGCTATTTCCGATTCCAGTCTGCCGGCAACGATCAGAACATCTGCATTCTCATGTTGGACAGATTCTTTGAATTTACGTGTATATTCGTTTCCATTCATTGCGGAGGCATCATCCACGTTGCAAACATAAATCACGGGTTTATCCGATAACAGGAACAGATCATCAATGAAATGCCTGTCTTCCTTGGAAACCTGAAAAGTACGGGCTGGTTTGAATGATTCCAGGTGATCTTTGAATCCGTTCAGCACTTCAATACCGTGTTTGGCATTTTTTTCACCTGCCCGGACCAGTTTTTCCATTCGCTGAATCTTTTTATCGACAGATTCTGCATCACGGATCTGTAATTCAAGATCCACAATTTCTTTATCGCGAACAGGATCGACCGATCCTTCAATATGAGGCATCATAGGATCGTCAAAACAGCGTATGACATGAATCAGTGCATCCACATTCCGGATATCAGACAGGAATTTGTTACCTTCCGACTGGCTCCCACCTTTAGTCAGCCCAGGTATATCGACCATTTCAATAGTGGTAGGAATAATCCGGGCGGAATGAATAAGATCATCGAGTGCTTTCAACCGCTGATCGGGGACATTCATAACACCAAGGTTCGACTTTGAAGCTGTGAATGCCGCTTTATGTGTTTCGGCACGTGTATTTGATATACAGTTGAATAGGGTTGTCTTTCCTGATCCGGCAAGTCCTATAATTCCGCATTTTAATGGCATATTGTGAATTTTGGTGCAAAGGTAGGAACATTCAAAAAGAATATATAACTTTGCACCCATTTTTTACCGGGGTGAAAATGAGATCGTTCTTATATTAAATCCCCGGAAATTAACTGATTTATGAACCCGGCGGTTTATCTCCGCCACAAAGAAAAATTTAAATGACATCTGAGGAATTAAATGCTAACCCCGAATCAATCCCTGAAAAGAATGAAGAGGTTAATGCAAAGAAAGAAGAATTAAAAACAACAGTTAATACTCCTGCTCCTGCAGAAACGTTAAAAGATTTTGACTGGGATTCAATCGGGAAGAAACATGATCTTTATGATCCCGAAGAAAAAAGCCGTTTGGAAAAAGAATATGACCGCACCCTCAGTTCCATCCGTGAACATGAAGTGATTGACGGGAGTGTGGTTTCTATCAGCACACGTGAAGTCGTTGTGAACATCGGCTTCAAATCCGACGGAGTTATTCCTTTAAATGAATTTCGTTATAATCCAGACCTGAAAATAGGCGATACCGTTGAAGTCTATGTGGAAAACCAGGAAGATCCTACCGGTCAGCTTATTCTTTCCCACAAGAAAGCCCGTATCCTGAAATCCTGGGAACGGATCAATGAAGCTTATGAAAAACAGGAAATCATCAAAGGTTATGTCAAATCACGTACAAAAGGTGGTTTGATTGTCGATATCTTCGGAATCGAAGCCTTCCTCCCCGGTTCACAGATCGATGTGAAACCTATCCGCGATTACGACATCTTTGTTGACAAAGTGATGGAATTCAAGGTTGTGAAAATCAACCATGAATACAAAAATGTTGTGGTTTCCCATAAGGCTCTTATTGAAGACGAACTGGAAGCTCAAAAAGCTGAAATTATTAAGAAACTTGAAAAAGGCCAGATCCTTGAAGGTACTGTCAAGAATATTACTTCCTACGGCGTATTTATCGACCTCGGCGGTGTGGATGGTTTGATCCATATCACTGACCTGAGCTGGGGCCGTATCAATCATCCGGATGAAATCGTCAAACTGGATCAAAAAATCAAAGTGGTTATCCTTGATTTTGATGAAAACAAAAAACGTATTGCTCTCGGATTGAAACAACTTACTCCTCATCCGTGGGATTCCCTGGATTCAAACCTCAAAATCGGTGACAAAATCAAAGGAAAAGTTGTTGTTATCGCTGATTACGGTGCATTCGTGGAAATCGCTCCCGGAGTTGAAGGTCTTATCCATGTTTCCGAAATGTCCTGGTCACAGCATCTCCGCACTGCTCAGGATTTTCTGAAAGTCGGACAGGAAGTGGAAGCTGTTATTCTTACTCTCGACCGCGAAGAACGCAAAATGTCGATGGGTATCAAACAACTCATCCCGGATCCCTGGGCCAACATTAAGGAAAAATACCCCATTAAATCGAAACATACTGCGACTGTTCGCAATTTCACCAACTTCGGCATTTTCGTCGAGCTTGAAGAAGGCGTTGATGGACTGATCCATATTTCTGACCTCTCCTGGTCGAAGAAGATTAAACATCCTGCTGAATTTACAAAGATTGGTGAAAAGATCGATGTGGTTGTTCTCGATATTGATGTTGAAAACCGCCGCTTATCATTAGGACATAAACAACTCGAAGAAAATCCCTGGGATGTATTCGAATCCGTATTCTCAGTGGGCTCTGTCCATAAGGGAACGGTTGTCAGCCTGAATGATAAAGGTGCTATCGTTGCTTTGCCATACGGCGTTGAAGGATTTGCTCCTATGCGTCATCTGGCTAAGGAAGACGGAAGCCACGTGAAAGAAGAAGAAAGCCTTGATTTCAAGGTGATCGAATTTTCGAAAGAAAACAAGAAAATAATTCTTTCCCATACCAAAGTCTATCAGGAAACCGGAACTGAAAAAGGAAAAGAAACCGATCCTAATAAGAAGAAAGCCAAGGATACCAAGAAAGCTGTCAAAAAGCTGAAAGATAACCTGGAAAAAACGACCCTCGGTGATATCGATGCGTTAGCTAATTTGAAAACACAGATGACTGAAGCCGAAGAAAAGGAAAAGGAACACGCAAGGGAAGAAGCGAAAGAAGAAAAGGGTCCGGCTGAAGAAGAACAGGGTCCGGCTGAAGAAGAAAAGAAATCAGAAGAATAAATTATGATCTTTTCTGTGACGGTGTTGGGATGCAATTCTGCAATTCCGACATTGACAAGAAACCCAAGCGCTCATTTGCTCAATGCGAATGAGCGCTTCTTTTTATTCGACTGTGCAGAGGGGACACAACTCCAGCTTCGTCGATACAAGATCCGTTTTCAAAGAATATCCCGGATTTTCATAAGCCATCTGCACGGCGATCATTATTATGGACTGATCGGCCTTCTGACTTCCTTTCATCTTCTCGGAAGAAAAGATCCTCTTGACTTGTACGGTCATCCTTTGCTGAAACAAATTCTGGATATTCAACTGGAAGCCTCTCAAACCCGACTGATCTATCCTATCCGCTTTCATGAAATCGGAACCGGTTATGAACTCCTCCATGAGGATGATATCCTTACCGTTCATTCTTTTCCTGTAATTCATTCTGTTCCTACCTGTGGATTTATTGTCCGTGAAAAGGAAAAAGAACGGAAAATCCGAAAAGATAAGATAGCGAGACTGAATATCCCGGTGGAAGCCATGCCGGGACTGAAAAGAGGAATGGACTTTACAGATTCCATGGGCCATATTCACCTGAATAAAGAACTGACTATTGATCCGCCCCGGCCACGTTCCTATGTATACTGTGGCGATACTTCTTATACGGAATCCATTATTCCGTATATCAAAGACTGTAACCTGCTTTATCACGAAGCAACGTTTATGCAGGATATGGTTGCATCCGCCCATGAGAAAAAGCATTCTACCGCAGCAGAAGCAGCAACCATAGCCCTGAAAGCCGGTGCAGGAAAACTTCTCATCGGACATTACTCCGCCCGTTATGACAATCTTCAGCCATTACTTGAAGAAGCAAAGAAAATTTTTCCCGAAACATACCTGGCTGAAGAAGGGAAGACCTACAAAATACCTGATTCGCTATTTTAGAAGTGCTTCGTACAAAATTTCAACGGGATGCAGTGCTTCCCTACCTGTTCCTTCCCTGATCTGATGACGGCAGCTGGTTCCCGGTGCAGCAATGATTGTGCTTTCAGGCGCTTGCCGGATAGTGGGGAACAAAACCAGTTCTCCTATCTTTTGTGATAATTCATAATGCTCTTTTTCAAAACCGAATGATCCGGCCATTCCACAGCATCCGGAAGGAATCTCTTTGACTACATAATTTTCCGGAAAAGAAAGCATTTTCCGGGTGGCCTCCACTGAAGCCAGGGATTTTTGATGGCAATGTCCGTGCAGGAGAATATTCCGGCTTTCACTGGTAAAGCTTTCCGGATGGATTTTCCCGGCTTTCATTTCCCTGACGAAAAATTCATCATAGAGAAACGTGAAAGGAGCTATCCGAAGAGCCTCTTCACGAAGCGATCCTTCCAAAAGATCGGGATATTCATCACGGAAAGTAAGAATAGCTGAGGGTTCGATACCGACCAGAGGGGTTTGTTCCGAAAGGATATCTTTGACTGCAAGAATATTCTTTGCTGCGATGTTTTTAGCTTTTTTAACAAGCCCTTTGGAAAGAAATGTCCGTCCGCTTTCTGATGTACCGGGAATATGTACTTCATATCCCAGCTCATTCAGCAGGAGGATCGTTTTTATTCCTGTTTCAACATCATTGTAATTACTGAATTCATCGACGAACAGATAAACAATTCCGTTAGGATATGATTTTCCGGAATTATTGGCATTCTTTTTCGCCCATTTACGGAGGGTTGTTTTATAGAGCAGAGGAATATTCCGTGATGAGGAAAAGCCAAGGATCTTTTTAACCAGAGAAGAAAACAAGGTGTTCTTTACAAAGAAATTAAAAAGTTCCGGAAATATACTTCCAAGACGGTTGATGGAGGTGATATAAGCAATGGCAAGCGTCCTTAGCGGGATTTTATGGTCATCATAATAGTGCTGTAAAAATTCTGCCTTCAGTCTTGTCATATCGACACTGGAAGGGCATTCCGACTTACAGGCTTTACAGGAAAGGCAAAGATCCATCACATCGTAAATTTCCTGATGATCGAAAGGATTAGTTTTAGAGGAATGAGTCAGAAATTCACGAAGGATGTTGGCCCTTGCCCGGGTCGTTGTGTTTTCTACCTGCAACGCCATATATGACGGGCACATCCATTTGCCGGTTTTTACTGTATTTCTGCAATCTCCCGAGCCATTGCACTTTTCTGCTGCTCTTAATATGCCATGAGTGGCTGAAAAATCAAAATATGTTTGTATATCCCGGACGGTTTCTCCCGGATCATACCGTAGATGTGTATTCATCCGGGGTGTATCGGTGATCTTGCCAGGGTTGAACAGGCATTCCGGGTCCCAGGTCTTCTTGATCCTTTTGAGAATTTCATAATTGTGCTGGCCGATCATCATCGGAATGAATTCTCCTCTCAGCCGTCCATCTCCGTGTTCGCCACTCAGGGATCCCTTGTATTTTTTAACAAGTTGAGCCGTTTCCATAGCGATGGTATGGAACAGTTCCACGTCACCCGGGTCTTTCAGGTTAAGAATGGGTCGCAGATGCAGTTCTCCCGATCCGGCATGAGCATAATAGACGCAATTCAACCCATGGCGGTCGAGCATTGCTTTGAATTCAGAAATGTAAGCAGGCAGATCTTCCGGCCGTACTGCCGTATCTTCTGTGACCGGAACCGGTTTCCGGTCGCCCGGATAATTGGAAAGAACACCCAGTCCTGCTTTTCGCAGATCCCAGACTTTCTTCACATCCGGGGGGAAAACCAGCGGAAAATGATACCCATAGCCGGATTCACGCATTTCTTTTTCAAGATCCTCCGCTGTTTTACAGATCTCATCCCTCGTTTCCCTGGCAAATTCGATGATCAGGATCGCTTCCGGGTCGCCTTCAATGAAAAAGCGGTTTTGACGCTGAAGGATATTTCCCCGGGTACAGTCCATGATGGGCTTATCCATTAATTCAATCGATCCCGGGTTGTATTTCAGTGCAATCAGGTTAGCTTTCAGAGCTTCATCAACCGAATGGCAATGAACACAGATCAATGCCTTTTGTGCAGGAGGGAGAGGCACTAAGTTCAGCTTAATTTCTGTTGTGAAAGCCAGTGTACCTTCCGAACCTGCCAATAAGGCTGAAAAATTAAAGGGTATCCCGTCTTGTCTGAAAGGCTTCATTCTTAAAAGAAGATCGATAGCATAGCCTGTATTTCTCCGTCGAAGAGACACATGGGGATATTCTTTTAAAATCTGTTCCCGGTTTTCCGGATTGATCAGAATGGCTCTGATTTCACGGTAAATTCTGCCTTCCAGTGTGTCTTCCCGTGTTTTTAGCATGAATTCTTCTTCATTCAGAGAAGAAAATTCGGCATCAGATCCATCGCTCAGAATAGTTTTTAAAGAGAGGATATGATCCCGGGTACTGCCATACAAAATAGAGTGCGCTCCGCAAGAATTATTCCCGACCATACCACCGATCATACAACGGCTGGATGTGGATGTTTCAGGGCCGAAAAACAAACCCATTGGTTCAAGTGTCTTGTTCAGCTCATCCAGAATGACGCCCGGCTCAACTCGAACCCAGTGCTCTTCCGTATTGATCTCGAGGATATGGTTCATATACCTGGAAACATCTGCTATCAGTCCATTCCCGACAACCTGTCCGGCAAGAGAAGTCCCTGCTGTACGTGGGATCAGGGGAATATGGTTATCACCGGCAAAGCGGACAAGCCGGCGTATATCGGAAATGTTTTTGGGAAGGGCAATTCCCAAAGGAATTTCACGGTAAGCAGAAGCGTCGGTGGCATACATCAAACGGTGCGTGTCATCAAGCCATAAATCGCCATCCAGTATTACAGCAAGATCGCGAAGCTTTTGATGTGTTTCAGGTAGGATCATCAGGGTAACTGTTCAAGTTGCTGCTGCATTTCTTTAACAGCCGGATTATCGGGATCTACAAGTCCGTAAAGCTGTATGGAATAACCGGCAGCCGTTTTGTCTTTTTCTGCGAGGGCCCGACTGGACTGGGAATAGCAAACAAGGCTTAAATAACTGAGTATTCTCTGGTTCATAGCGATTTCATCTTCGGTTAAGCCTGAAGTTTTCCGAAGACCTGAAACCTGCTTTTTCCACCAGCTGATATCTTTTTTAAAAAATGAATTCAGGTAATCCTGCTGTTTTTTAAGCTCTTTGTCACGGATTTCTTTGCCGAATTTTACTTTTGGAAACACATTTCCGGCTTTTATCATCCCGGCGACCGCTTCCTGATACGAAGAATTCAACGTATCACCCAGCATCCACCGGAATCCCAGTTCCATGTATTCCGGGGCAGGCCAGTCATGCTTTCCTTTAAAGATGACCAGTGAGTGTTTCAAACCGGCAGTAGCCAGGTCCTGGTCAAGCAATATCATCTCCTGCATGTTAAAATCGGCATTTCCAACCAGTCCGAAGTAATCAAAGCTGTTCTGAGATGGTTGGTTAATAGCGGCTAAACCGGCTCCGCAACCGATCATTCCCCGGATTCCGGGTTTATATCTTACCAGGATGCTGGCAACTCTCGAACCACCTGAAAAACCTGTAAGATATATCTTTCCAGCGTCAACAGGAATATGATTTGTGATTTCGTCCAGAAGAGCTTCCGATATGCGCGCAGTTTCCTCCATGGTCTGATTGTTTTTCGAATCATTTGATCCCATAAGGATAAACCGGTATTTTTCAGCCAGAGACTTAAATTTGTTCACCGGTAAAAGTCCGTTCCCGTGAGGGTCAAAAGCAAGAAATACCGGAAGCTTCTGCCCGGCTGAAAATGTCGACGGAATATATAAAGCGTAGGAAACAGAAGCATCACTGATACAATGGTTTCGTTCCGTAAGTTTTCCGGCAGCCAGAACCTGTGCTGTATCTTTTTTATCGTTGTGCTTTCCCGGAGTTGATGAACAAGAGAAAACGGCTGAAAGCAACAGAAGAAAAGGAACAAACCGGATCAAAATCCTCATATTTTATTATTTTATTGATATTCAATCAGATGGTAATATCAAAACATACCTTCGATGAACTCATCAAGGGTCAGGTTTGTGAAATAATCACTGATTTCAAAATCCTGAAGGGCTTCCCGGATGTCTGATTCTTCGTGTGGAACAGAAACCAGTGCAGATTGGATCACTTCCGTATCGTATTTGCCGAAATAATCACCAAAAATCCGGACATTCTGAATTATTCCTTCTCTGACATCCAGGTTCAGATCGATGGTGCCGCTCTTTTTTGTCCGGATCATTTTCCGGAAATTATAGTGCGGGCTAAAACCGAAGTTCCAATCCCAGGTTCCATATTTTTCCTTTACCAGATCCTGTATCCGTTCATGATCTTCTTTACTGAGATCATAAAAACGTGCATCCGGGTATTTTTCAAGAACGTGATTCTGGATTTTATCAGCAAATTCAAGAACATCCATCTTGTTTAAAAGATGATTGCTTATGTTCGTGACCCGGCTGTGTATGGATTTTACTGCTTTATCTCTGAATTTCAATGGATTGACCTTAAGGGCTTTGCTCAGATCGGTCATTTGGGATGAAAAAAGAAGCGTTCCATGGTGAAGAACACTGTTTTTATGGACATGCTCTGCATTTCCTGAAAATTTCATTCCATTAATTGTCAGATCGTTCCGTCCTTCAAATCGTGCATCAATCCCAAGACCATTCAGTACTTCCAGAATAGGCAGGGTATATTTTCTGAAATCGATAAGATCATCGTGTAGTCCATGGTGGATGAATGTGAAATTCAGGTTTCCCAGGTCATGAAATACAGCGCCTCCGCCGGAAAGCCGGCGAACCACCTTGATGTGGTTTTCTCTGACATAATCGACATTGATTTCAGCCAGCGTATTTTGATGCTTTCCAACAATAATGGAAGGCTCATTTCTCCAGAGCATGAAGGAATCTTCCGGAATCTCTTTTAAAACATATTCTTCTGTCGCCAGGTTGAAATATGGATCGGTGTTATGTCTTCGAATGATCAGCACAATGAATAATTTAAACTGTTCCAAAAATATTCATTTTATCCTTTCGTTCATGAACGAATTGGCTAATTTTGCAATATCCACGGCAAAAAATGCAAAGAACGCTTATTTGCCTTGAAACAATTGGGAAGATCCAGATGAAGAAGTTGACCGATTTTATCTCTTTTTTTCTTTTCCGGCTGGTATTTGGCTTATTCTGGCTGATCCCTTTCCGGATCATTTATCTTTTTTCCGATCTGATGTATTATAAGATTTATTACCTGATTCGTTACCGGAGAAAAGTCGTCAGGGATAATCTTTGCAGATCTTTTCCTGATAAATCAAAGAAAGAGATTATATCCATTGAAAAAAAGTATTACCGCCATTTCTGCGATATCCTTGTGGAAAGCTTTAAGGCTTTCGGAATGACCAGGCAGCAGTTTATAAAAAGGTACCGGATCCTGAATCCTGAATTAATGGAAGCCTATTATAAAAAAGGCCAGAGTGTCATTGTCGTTCTTGGACATTATAACAATTGGGAATGGGGCAGTGTAGCGTCTGCTCAACAGATGAAGCACATTCCTGTTGGAATTTACAAGCCTCTTTCAAATATTTATTTTGATCATTATATCCGGAAAAAGCGCGAAAAAAGTGGAACCATTCTGGCACCCCTGATTCATACAGGAGAATACTTTGAAAGATACAGGAGCAAAATATGTGCTTTCATGTTGATTGCCGATCAGAGTCCTTCTACCATTCGTCTGGCAATCTGGGGGAAATTTCTGAACCAGGATACAGCCTTTATTCATGGACCGGAAAAATATTCCAAACTGTTCAATTATCCGCTGATCTATGCAGCCATAGAGAAAGTCAAACGAGGTTATTATACGATTGAGTTCCGGTCAATCTCTGATGAACCCTCAAAAGAAAAGCCTCATGTATTGACGCATGCGTATATGCAATTGCTGGAACAGCAGATTGTACGGCATCCTGAATACTGGCTATGGTCTCACCGTCGGTGGAAGCATAAAAAACCGCAAGCCTGATCAGAGAAGGCCTCCGTTTTTGAATACAGCCATCTGTGCGTTATAGAATTTATTGACAGAGGCAGTTTTCCCTTTGGTAATATTGACCAATACTCCCGTTTCAAAGTTGACACGGATTCTGTTGCCGTTCTCAATATCAGCCTGAGCGATTTTTTCCGGGTTGTAGGTAAGAACAGGCAATGCTGCATTGATGGCATTTCTTTCATAAATCGCGCCGTAAGATTCAGCAAGGATACAGCTTATTCCGAGGGAAAGAAAGCAATCCACAGCCTGTTGGCGGGAACTGCCGGCTCCGAAGTTCTTGTGGGTCATTACGATATCGCCAGGTTTTGCATTTTGCGCAAAATCTTCAAATCCTTTCAGGTTGTCGAAGGTATATTGACCCATTTCTTTGATATCGGTGATTGTGAGATAGCGATTATGAAAGATCATGTCGGTATCAATATCGTCTTTGGCAATAATCCAAACGTTTCCTTCAGCTATAACCGGCTTTTTCCCCTTTGGTTTCTGGGAAACTGATGAGTTGAATCCTCCTGATTTTTTGAATTTCGCTGGTTTGTCCGGGATCTGATCGGGTGTTGTAATATATCCGGCAATGGCGGATGCAGCGACAATGGCAGGAGAGGCGAGGAAAACTTTTCCTTTGCCCTGTTTGCCTTCGAAGTTACGGTTGCCGGTACTGATGGTTACTTCTCCGGGGCCATTCTGGCCAAGTTGCCCTGCTGCACAACCTGCACAACCTGCATTGGAAACCAGTGCTCCCGATTCCTTGAAGATTTCGATTAATCCTTCCTTCATTGCCTGGATCCAGATGTCATTCGTGGAAGGAACAATTTTTAGTACTACACCGGGAGCCACTTGCTTGTCTTTCAGAATAGAAGCAACAATCCGCAGATCTTCCATTCTTCCGTTTGTACAGCTGCCGATAAATCCTGAATCGATTTTTGTTTTAAGAACTCCGGAAATTGTGGAATCATCGTGAGGATGTCCCGGCATGGCAACCATCGGAACAAATTTCGCGATGTCAATATCGAAAGTCTTTTCATATTTCGCATTCGGATCTGCCTGAATTGCAACATAATCTTTTCCTGTCCGGGCTTTTAAATCGGCAAGGATAGCAGGAGTGGGCGTGAAAAGAATAATGATTGCGCCCATTTCTGTTGCCATGGACGAAATGGTGATACGTTCATCCAGAGTAAGATTATCCGCTTCTTCACCGTGAATTTCAACGGAGTATCCAAGCAACTTGTTTGCACCAAAGATGGAAAGGAGATTCAGAATAATATCTTTGGCATAAACATCTTTCGGACGTTTCCCGGTCAGGTTAATCTTAATGCTGGCGGGCACTTTAAACCAGACATACCCTTTTGCCCATGCAGCTGCGATATCCTGATCGCCCATACCTTGCCCGAAAGCTCCGATAGCCCCCAGAATATTGGCATGAGAATCCGTGGAAACGAAGGTGCTTCCGGGCCATGCCAGTCCGTGATCAATAGCCAGGTGAGTTCCTATTCCGGAATCGACATCATAAACCCTGATGTCATTTTCCCGGGCATATTGACGGCAATATTGCTGGTTGGCGGCATATTTCTGATCCGATCCACCCGGATTACAATCGAAGGTAAAAAAGGTCCGGGAAGGATCCTCAATCGTGAGCCCGTGATCCAGCATATTCTTAACTACATTTGCCCCTCCGAAATCCCGGGCGGCACGGGTATCAACATGTACATCCACGATATCGCCAGGGCGCACCGGCGACAGGTTGGAGTGGCCGGAGATTATTTTTTCAATAATATTCATAAGTTGCAGATATATAGTTTGTTATATTATTCCTTCATTTAAGTCGTTCTTTGAATGGTTCAAATGTCATGAAATCCGCATGATGAACAATATATGCTTCAACCGTTCTTTTAACCATATCACCTTCTCCTGCATGGGTTGCAATAATATGGCAAACAGCAGGAGGAACACCGCATTGTTCGGCAAGTGAGACACCAGAAAATGGATGGCGGAGGTATTTCCCATATTTCCCCTGAAAGGATTTTCCATTCTTATCAAGTTCATATTCCAGTAATTTTCCGACATCTGCCAGAATGGCTCCGGAAATCAGAACATCCATATCCACAGGCATATCCGTCTTAAAGAAGAAATTCATCTTTTCGCCGGCTTCTTTTGCTACATGAACCACGCAGCGTTTATGTGCCATAAAAGAGACTTTCAGATCGGGCCCTGCCAGAAGCGTAAACGGGATTTTTTGCAGATCATCCGCTGTCAACACGCTTTTTTCAAGAGCAAGTTCCCATGTTTTAGCTGTTTTTTCGCGAAGATCTTCGTTTTTTATCCACATCAGTTCCGGCCAAAGGTTTTGAATTTCCTGAGTCATACATTTTATTATTAAGTAGCGAAATAGTGAAGTAGCGAAGTTAATGGAATTCGCTACTTCACTGCTTTTTTATAGTTTTATTTTAATTTCGCGATGATAGCATCCGTCATCTGCTGTGTTGATGCAGCGCCTTTGCTGATTGCTTCAGGAGTTCCGGAGACTTTCAGCATGTCGTATGTTTTGACTTTCCCTTCAAAGATTACATCGGCAACGGCTTTACTGATTCTTGAAGCAGTTTCTTTTTCACCGATATGTTCCAGCATCATGACTGCAGACAGGATCATAGCGATCGGGTTAACAATGGATGGATTAAAATCGGCGTATTTGGGCGCTGAACCATGGGTAGGCTCAAAAACGGCAATTTCCTGTCCTATATTAGCACTGCAGGCAAACCCCAGACCACCGATCAAACCTGCAAAACCATCTGAAACAATATCTCCGAACATATTACCGGCAACAATAACATGGTAATTTTCAGGATTTTTCGTCAGCCACATCATTTGGGCATCAATATTGGTATCCTGTACACGAATGTCGGGATATTCATTTTTCGACATTTCATGGGCAATCTTCATCATCATTCCGGAGGTTTCCCTGATTACATTTGGCTTTTCGCAAACGGTCACGGTATCAAAACCTCTTTCTTTAGCATATTCAAAAGCGGCTTTCACAATACGGGTTGTGTATTTTCTGGTAAAGATCCTTGCGGAGACAGCCAGATCCGGGCGGGGGCACCAGGAGAAATTATCTTTGAATTTTTTGTGGGTCATCAAAGCATCATAGACGGGATCCGGAGGATTTGTCCATTCTACCCCACTGTACAGGCATTCAGTGTTTTGACGGAAGATCATGACATCCACGATCGGCTCTTCAATCGATCCGCCAAACCCGCGACGGATAAAATTCAGCGGGTTCCCTTTAAATGTATGGCAGGGCCTCTTGCAAATATCGAGATCGTATTTCTGTCGCATGGAAACAATGGGACTGTAATAGGTCAATCCTTTACCCTTAAGTTCCGGCGACAGTTCTGCTTCGGCTTTATCCTTTGGCTTTGATGTTATAGCTCCGAACAAACCGATTTTGTACTCTTCCAGGAGTTTCTGAGTACGTTCGGGGAAAGGGTTTCCTTCCTTGCACCAGAATTCCCAGCCAATATCACCATGGATATAATTTGCTGAAAATCCGGCAGCATCCAATACCTGAATTGCTTGTTCCAATACTAGTTTCCCGATACCATCACCGGGCATTGTCACAATAGTTCTTTTTGCCATATCAATTAAAGTTTTGGTTTTTTACTGACGAGTTTCAAAGATATAGAATAATAGCCAATGATAGCAACCCTTTATGTGATTTTTATTGGACGTTTTTAATAGAGGTTTGTTTAATTTTGCAGGAAATGAATACGGTCACGGATATAAATAAAGTTATAAACGAAGCTTTGTCGCATCGCCTTTTCAGGATGATTTCCAGGGTTGGAGAGGAACAGCAGACGCATGTCTATGTTATCGGTGGATTTGTGAGGGATCTCATTCTGGGAAGAAAAGGACATCCTGATGTCGATATTCTTGTTTTGGGCAGTGGTATTGAATTTGCTCATCAGCTGGCTTCTGCTATCGGCGATAATATTGCGGTTAAGTTCTTTAAGAATTTTGGGACAGCCATGCTTGTTTATGATGGTATTAAAGTGGAATTTGTCGGGGCGAGAAAAGAATCGTACCGAAGAAATTCACGGAAACCCATTGTGGAGAACGGAACTTTGGATGATGACCAGAACAGGCGGGATTTTACGATCAATGCCATGGCGATTGATCTGAGCAAAGACAATTTTGGACAGCTTCTGGATCCTTTTCACGGTCAGGAGGACCTGAAGGCAGGGATTATCCGTACCCCACTCAATCCGGATATCACCTTTTCAGATGATCCGCTCCGGATGATGCGTGCTGTAAGGTTCGCTACCCAACTCGATTTTTCAATAGAAAAGGAATGTATGGATGCGATTCGCCGGAATGCGGAAAGAATTCATATCGTTTCCATGGAAAGAATCACGGAAGAATTGAATCTGATCATAGCTTCACCTGTCCCTTCCAAAGGTTTTCTGTTACTTGATGAAACCGGTTTGCTGAAGATTATTTTTCCTGAATTTGTTGAATTAAAAGGAGCAGAGATCGTTGACGGAAAAGGCCATAAGGACAATTTCTTTCATACGCTGGCCGTACTGGATAATATTTCCCGCCGGAGCGATAACCTTTGGCTGAGATGGACTGCAATCCTGCATGATATTGCAAAGCCACTTACCAAAAAATATATTGAAGGGACAGGATGGACTTTCCATGCCCATGATTTCAAGGGATCCAAAATGGTTCCCGGCATTTTTCGCCGGATGCGCCTTCCTTTGAATGAAAAAATGAAATATGTCGAAAAGCTGGTCATGCTTCATTTACGGCCTATCGTTCTGGCTGAAGATGAAGTGACCGATTCGGCTGTCCGCCGCTTGCTGTTTGAAGCGGGTGACGATATTGATGACCTGATGTCACTTTGCGAAGCGGATATTACTTCCCGCAACCCGGTGAAGGTCAGGAAATACCTGGAAAATTTTGAACGCGTTCGGGTAAAGCTTCGTGAAATCGAGGAAAAAGACAAGCTGAGAAACTGGCAGCCTCCGGTATCCGGAGAGTTGATCATGCAAACCTTCGGGATTTCTCCATGTAAAGATGTTGGAATCATCAAGGATGCTATACGTGAAGCCATTCTGGATGGAGTGATACCGAATGAATATATGGCGGCGTACCAATTAATGATCAGGGAAGGGGAGAAGCTGGGGCTGAAAAAGATAGAAAGTAAATAGTACGTTTTTATAACTTTTTTACCCCAATTCAATATTTTGTTATTTTTGAATGCTAATCCAAATTTTATAAATATGTTGATTTATCGTTTTCGGGTAACTACTGATGAGCAGGAGGATTTTTTAAGAGAAATAGAGATCCAGCCCGGACAGACCTTTTTGGATTTCCATGAAATCATTCAATCCTCAGCAGATCTTGAAATTTGTGAGAGGGCCTCATTTTTTACTACGGATAAAAAATATAAGAAACATCATGAAATCTCTTTGAAACCCTCCAAGAAAGAGGTTAAAAGATATGATGCTGAGTTGGATGAGATAATCACGGATACCCAGGTATCTTTTTTGATGAAAAATTCGCAGCTCAAGAATTTCATCGAAGATCCACACCAACGGATGATCTATGAGTTCCATGGAAAAGATCCTCATGTTTTCAATATCGAATTGTTCAAGATCATCAAAACCGACGAGTATGTCAACCTTCCCCGTTGTGTCAAATCCATAGGTGAAATTTCTAAAAAGGTGGATATACCTTTATCTCCGACTGTGGCACCTCCGGAAGAGGAAGGGATTATTCATCCTCCTTTATTTCCGTCAGATGCCGATAAACTCTTTATCGGAATTCAGGAAGATGATTCTGAACTGGCTGAAATTGAAAGCAATCTGAACGAAATTATCGGTAAAGAAGTTCCTGAAGTGCCGGAACAAAATATGGAAGAAAAGAAAATTTCTACCGATGAAGAGGAAGAAGAGACAACAGATGAAAGTGAATCAATGGAATCCATTGACGACTATGATGACATTGAATCCCTTGAAATAAAGCGAAGGGATTTCGATACTGAACCGGATGAATATTGATCCCGACCGATTTCTGATTGTCGTTGCAGGTCCTACTGCTGTTGGAAAAACTTCTGCTACAATTCAGATGGCGAAACACTTTGGATTTCCGGTGATTTCTTCAGATTCCCGGCAATTGTACAGGGAAATGAAAATTGGTACCGCCCGTCCGGATGAATCGGAATTACAGGAAATAATGTATTGTTTTTCCGGTTATTTGTCCATTCATGATTTTTATAATGTTTCTATTTTTGAAAAGGATGTACTGAAACTGCTGGATAAGTTGTTTGTTGCATCTCCGGCTGTCTTTCTTTCCGGGGGATCCGGCCTTTATATTGATGCAGTATGCAACGGCATTGACGAACTTCCCGATCCCGATCCGGAATTACGTCAAAAGTTACGCACTCTGCTGGAATTCAAAGGCATCAAGTCATTACAGGAAAAGTTGCAGGAACTGGACCCCGGATATTATGCTGTTGTTGACCGGAACAATCCCATTCGCCTGCTTCGGGCTATCGAAGTCAGTTTGATCACCGGAATCCCTTATTCTGTCTTACGGACAAATAAACCGGCTAAAAGATCGTTTTCTACTGTAAAATTGGGACTTACTCTTCCC
>JAUZOW010000140.1 GCA_030706225.1 Bacteroidota bacterium
CGGATGCAATGTTTTGAGCCTTGTCTTGGCTGCTGTCAATTGTAAAGGCGAAGGGGTATTCTTTAAAGCATGAATGTCATCCCAGAGGATCAGTTTCCCATGAATGGGATAATCAATATGAAGGGTTTTCAGTAATCTTTCTACTACATCAAGGATTCCAAGCCGTCGAAAGTAGCCGCTCCAGCCTGCTTCAACAGCCAGGGCATAAATCCCCGAAGGAATCTTCACCAGCCTGACATCGCTTACCCTTACGAGTTCCTTCCCATTGATATCCACAATTTTGCGGTAAAGGATGCTTTCCCGGAGCCACATGACATTTAACATATAATAAGTGGAAATCTCATCCAGATCAAGACATTTGATCCTCATTCGCCCCAAGGCACATGTCAGCGTAAAGGAATTCAGGTCATAAACACGGTCTGCATTATTATACCAGACCTTCAGTGCAATAACCCTGGGACGAAAAGGTTCGTCCTTGACAGGATTCACATCAATCAGAACATCTTTAATGATTCCTGACTGCTGTCCGTCGGGGGAAGCAAACTTCCTTCCAAGGAACTGGCTCAGGTAAATTGTAATCTGCGAAGTCATGAGCAGAGATATGTGTCAATACATTCCGGGAAACAAAGATACTCCCATTCACCGGTTTTATTTTCTTTTTACTTCAGGAGTTTCTCTAAAAATTTTTCAATCGGACGAGGCAAAGGATAAGACTCCAAATCCAAAGTATCTACGATGGGGAAGGAAGTCAGGATTTTCTTCCCTGTCCGGATTATATAAAAGCGGTAATAAATATTCTGATGGGAAAGAACCTGCTTATACATCCGGGTTATGCGAAATTTTCTTTCCGGTATTTGATTGAGTAATCCGGACCATTCGGCTCTTTCCGAATAATTTTCAAGTATATCCGGAGTATCTGTTTCAATCAACAGGAAATCGAACAAGTTTTTCCAGATATCGTCTTTTATTCTTTTTCTCAAAAGGATTCCGGTTTTTCCCACGCCGGTATTGATCAGAATCACAAGATAATGGAAATAGCGATCGCGGCGTTCGATTGATTTTTTTTTGACCGGCAAGCGATCCGTTTCTCCGTATTTTAAAGCAAGGCAATATTCCCGGAAAGTACATTCGCCGCATAATGGAACAATGGGTTTACAAGCCAGGGCACCAAATTCCATCATTGCCTGGTTGAATTCTCCGGGTGGCTGATCTGCCATCAGTTTCCCGGCTAATTCGTAGATATACTTCCGGGTTTCTGCTTCTGAAGATGATGTTTTTATCCTGAATAAACGCGACAGGAAACGGATCACATTACCGTCGACTACAGGATAAGGTTGATTAAAAGCGATAGAAGCGATGGCTGCCGATGTATAAGGTCCGATGCCTTTAAGGTTACAAATTTCCTTATATGAATCCGGAAACCGGCCATTGTATTCCGTCATAATCTGTTTTGCTGCCTTATAAAGATTCCTTGCCCTGGAATAATATCCCAGTCCCTGCCAGGCTTTCAGAACCTGTTCTTCCTGTGCGGCAGCCAGTGTTTCTACATCCGGGAACTTTTCAAGAAAATGAAGGTAATAGTCGAGCCCCTGATTAATTCTTGTCTGTTGAAGAATTATTTCTGAAATCCAAATTTGATAAGGGTTTCGGGTCATCCGCCATGGGAGAATCCTTTTATTCCGGGAATACCAGAGGAGCAACTTACCAGATATCTGGCTGAATGATAATGAATTTATCTCAGAATGAGCTGTTAAAAACATATGCAAATATCTGTAATCCTGATATCAACGTGGTGTCAAAGATCGAAAAATTAACATTAATTTTTATTGTATTTCAAAAAAGTCATATATTTGCACCCCCTGTTCAAGTTAAAAGACAGCTATTTACCTTTAAAATACTTACAAGCAGATTTACTAATATATAATTTACAATTAACATGACAAAAGCAGAAATTGTAGCAGAAATTGCTAGTAAAACCGGAATCGAAAAGGTAGCCGTTCAGGCGACCGTTGAAGCGTTTATGGAAACGCTGAAAAATTCGATGGTCAACGGACAAAATGTTTATTTAAGAGGATTTGGAAGTTTTATCATTAAAAAAAGAGCTGAAAAAACAGGGAGAAACATTTCAAAGAACACTACGATTATCATCCCCTCCCACAATATTCCTGCTTTCAAACCAGCGAAAACCTTTGTAAACAAGGTAAAATCTAACGTAAAAATTAAATAAACATTTTGAATCATGCCAAGCGGAAAAAAGAGAAAAAGACATAAAATGGCAACCCACAAGCGGAAAAAGCGCTTGCGGAAGAATAGACATAAGAAGAAATAAACGGATTTCCCGGAGGACCTTTTTTACTATAATTCTCCGGGGCCTTCTCTTCTCCTTGAATTTTCTTAACTGCTACAATTCCTCAGATCAAAATGTATCATTGACTCATAAATCAATGATATGAACATAAAAATGGATCAGAGTGAATAAAGAATTAATCATTAATTCCACCTCGGGTGAAGTTGAGATTGCTTTGCTTGAAGACAAGCAACTTGTAGAGCTCAATAAGGAGAAACTTAACAACGAATTTTCGGTGGGAGATATTTATCTCGGGAAAGTCCGAAAGATTATGCCCGGGTTAAATGCTGCCTTCGTTGATGTCGGATACGACAAAGATGCTTTTCTGCATTATCTGGACCTGGGTCCCCAGGTTCAGTCCTTGCAGAAATATGTCCGGATGGGACTATCGGGAAATGCTGCCAATCTGTCGATTGCGGATTTTTCCATGGAACCTGATATTGTTAAAACGGGACGCATCAATTCGGTTCTGAAACCTAACCAGCAGGTTTTGATTCAGATAGCTAAGGAACCTATCTCTACTAAAGGCCCCAGGATTACATCCGAACTTTCCTTTGCGGGAAGATTTGTGGTCCTGATACCTTTTTCGGATAAGATCTCCGTATCCCAGAAAATTAAAAGCCCGGATGAACGTAACCGGCTCAAAAGGCTGATTACAAGCATCCGCCCGAAAAACTGCGGGGTTATCATCCGTACGGTTGCCGAAAACAAACTGGTGGCCGATCTGGATGCCGACCTGAAAACTCTTTATAAGAAGTGGGAAGCAACCACCCGGAAACTTGCTTCCGCCCATGCTCCTCAAAAGATCATCGGCGAAATTGACCGCACTACTGCTATCCTCAGAGATATCCTTAATGAGGAATTCAATAATATTGTGGTCAACGATATTGGACTTTTTGAAGAAATCAAATCTTATATCCAGAAGATCTCTCCGGATAAAATCCATATCGTCAAGCATTATTCCGGCAAGATTCCCATCTTCGAACAATACGGAATCGATAAGCAAATCAAGAATTCCTTCGGTAAAACCGTCACAATAAAAAGCGGAACGTATCTCATCATCGAGCATACCGAAGCACTTCATGTGATTGACATCAACAGCGGCCACCGGGTGAATTCCGATCAAAACCAGGAAACTAATGCTCTGGAAGTAAATCTGGAAGCAGCTGTGGAGGTTGCCCGCCAGCTCCGGTTAAGAGATATGGGTGGCATCATTGTCATTGATTTCATCGATATGACTCTCGGTTTGAACCGACGGAAGCTTTATGATATGCTTCGTGAAGAAATGAAAAGAGACAGGGCAAAACATTCAATCCTGCCTCCCAGTAAATTCGGATTGGTCCAGATTACCCGCCAGCGTGTAAGACCGGAAACAAACGTCCAGATCCTGGAAAAATGCCCGACCTGCGACGGTACCGGCGAAATCCGCCCGAGCATCCTGCTTACAGACGATATTGAAAATAATTTAAGCTACCTGATCTGTGAACAAAACGAGAAGTACCTTTCAATTTTTGTTCACCCTTATGTTTATGCATTCCTTTCAAAAGGTATTTTTAGCAAAAGGTTCAGGTGGTGCCTGCATTTCAGGCAGAATATCAGAATACATCCCCAAACGTCTTATCATCTGATGGAATACCATTTCTTTAACCGTCTGGGTGACGAAATTAAAATGTAATAACTGGAATAATACTTTAAGAAATTATTATGGATATTGTTGTTAGTGGCATACGGCCAACAGGTAAACTGCACCTTGGAAACTATTTCGGAGCATTGAAAAGCTTTGTCAGAATGCAGGAAACAAATAATTGTTTTTTCTTTATTGCTGATTATCATTCACTTACCACACATCCAACCCCGGCAGACCTCCACGGAAATGTTAAGAATGTTCTGGTAGAATTCCTTGCCTCCGGATTAGATCCTGAAAAATCAACCATTTACATTCAGAGCGATCTTCCCGAAGTAGCGGAACTTTATCTGCTTCTGAACATGAATGCCTATATCGGAGAACTGGAAAGATGTACCTCATTTAAGGAAAAGATCCGTCAGAATCCACAGAATGTAAATGCCGGCCTCCTGACCTATCCTACCCTCATGGCTTCTGACATCATCATCCACAAAGCTCAGAAAGTGCCTGTCGGAAAAGATCAGGAACAACATCTTGAAATGACACGTACCTTCGCCAACCGCTTCAACCGTCTTTATAAAGTGGACTATTTCCCGGAACCGGTTGCTTATACTTTTGATGAAGAGCTGGTCAAGATTCCAGGATTGGACGGAAGTCTGAAGATGTCGAAATCGGATAGTGAAAACAATGCCATCTTCCTTGCCGATGATCCTGCCGTGATACGGAAGAAAGTCATGCGTGCCGTAACGGATACCGGACCTGTTGATCCCGGCAAACCCAAAAGCCAGCCGGTTGAAAACCTTTTCTCTCTTTTGAAAACGCTTTCCACTCCTGATATTTATTCTCATTTCGAAGAAGAATATTCCAAAGGTACTATCCGCTACGGGGATATGAAAAAACAGCTTGCTGAAGATATCATCCGGTTTAATGAACCTTTCCGCAACCGGATCAATCAGCTTTCTGCCGATAATGACTATCTTAAAAAGACTGTAAAACTGGGTGCTGAAAAGGCTCATGAAAGTGCATTGAAAACTATCCGTGAAGTCAGAGAGATTATCGGATTCAAAGAATTCTGATCTTTTTATTATTTCACGGGCTTTGTATGATAGATACTACTCCTGTTCCTGAAAAAGCCATTCTGATCGGGCTCGCTACCCGCGATCAGGATATGGATCATGTAAATGAATATCTGGATGAGCTTTCTTTTCTGGTCAATACTGCCGGAGGAATTGCGGTAAAGCGGTTTATCCAGAAACTGGAAATTCCGGACGGAAAGACTTATGTCGGCAAAGGAAAATTAGGAGAAATTCGTCATTACCTCCAGGAACACCCCGTAGATCTGGCCATTTTCGACGATGAACTTTCTCCCAGTCAGATCCGGAATATCGAAAGGGAGCTGAACTGCAGGATTATCGATCGCAATAACCTGATTCTTGATATTTTTGCCCGTCGTGCCCGTACTTCCTCTTCACGTGTCCAGGTTGAACTGGCCCAGAATGAGTACCTTCTTCCCCGCCTGACCCGCCGATGGACACATCTTGAGAAACAAAGAGGCGGCATCGGTCTTCGTGGTCCGGGTGAACAGGAAATTGAAACCGACCGCCGGCATCTCAGGAACCGAATTTCACTCCTGAAAAGAAAGCTGACAACCATCGATCTTCAGAAATCAACCCAGAGAAAAAGCCGAAAAGATTTTATCCGTGTCGCTTTGGTCGGTTATACCAATGCCGGGAAATCCACAATCATGAACCTTCTCGGTAAATCAAATGTTTTTGCTGAAAATAAGCTGTTTGCAACCCTGGATACAACGGTACGAAAAATAGTCATTAACGGGCAGCCTTTCCTCCTTTCCGATACCGTCGGCTTTATCCGGAAATTGCCCCATACCCTGATCGAATCCTTTAAATCAACACTGGATGAAGTCAGAGAAGCTGATATCCTGGTTCATGTCGCGGATATTTCTCATCAGGGTTTTGAAGAACAGATCAATGTTGTTAACCAGACTCTTACTGAAATCGGAGCGGCCGGGAAGCCTACCATCATGCTCTTCAATAAAATAGATGCTTATTCTTTTACAGAAAAAGAAGAGGATGATCTTTCTCCCAAAACAAAAAAGAATTTGTCATTACATGAGCTGGAAAATACCTGGATGGCAAAAAGCCATACCCCTTCACTTTTTATTTCAGCAACCCTGAAGATAAATATTTCCCGCTTTCGTGAGATCCTCTACACGGAAGTTCGAAATATTGCCCAAACCCGTTATCCTGAAAATCAAATACCTGAAAACACCGGAGAACCTTTCTGATCAGAAAGATCAGAAATTAAAACAATCATCATAGTCGTCCAGACAGATTTCGCTCTCTTCTTCCATTTCATCAGGATTCGCCTTATTCAAAGCAAAATATATTTGTGCATCGCCTTTAAAACCTACCTGAACAAGTGACCAGTTTACCGCTTCATCGGATATAGCCGCAGTAAGCTTCTTGTGATCGACAAATGAATGTCTTTTCCCATTGACCTGGTCAAAATTGGGTAATGTGAAATAAAGAAATTCTAATGGAGATTCAGTAATTTTCATTTTCTTCCTTCTTCTGATATAAAACCTGGTAGTGCGTTGAGGTCTGCAAAAGTACTTTTAATTCTTTTACAACGGCTAATTTTTTAAACTTTTTTCTTTCTGCTTGCCTACAAAATTGCGACGTATGCATATTTATATATAATTTAATATAAGCATATATTCCCGGGTATTCCA
>JAUZOW010000141.1 GCA_030706225.1 Bacteroidota bacterium
CCAATGGCAATCGAAAAAGAAGGAAAGACATTTATTCTTCCGTTTGAAAAATTTGGTATAAAATTGCTTTCCATCGGCTTTTTCGTTGATCAGAGCAAGGCTTTGATCTGGAGAGGGCCAATGGCTTCGGTGGCTTTGAAACAGCTTTTTACAGATGTGGAGTGGGGCGCCCTTGATTATTTACTGATCGACCTTCCTCCGGGAACCGGTGATATCCCGCTGACACTGGTTCAAAGTTTTCCGCTGACGGGAGCCATCATTGTCAGTACACCTCAGGAAGTGGCAATCGCTGATGTCAGGAAAGCAGCCGATATGTTCCGCAACGACAAAATCAATATTCCATTGATCGGTCTGGTTGAAAACATGGCATATTTCGTTCCTGACGATCTTCCGGAAAAGAAATACTACATCTTTGGGAGAGGTGGTTGTGAAAAATTTGCCCGTGAACTGGATATTCCTCTTCTTGGACAAATCCCGATCGTTCCTGAGATTTCCGATTCCGGCGACAATGGCAAACCGGTTGCTGCTGATATAAAATCACCGGTCACCAAGGCATTTGATGAACTGGCGGAAACAGTAGCAAGAAGAGTAGCTATTGAAAACGCTTCAAAAGAATGTAATAATTGAAATATCTTTGTAAATACTTAGAAATAATCCATGACATCAAAAGCTGAGCTCGAAACCAAAGTCAAGCAAGTTCTTGACCAGATCCGTCCTTACCTTCAGGCCGATGGAGGAGATGTTGAATTTGTCAGTATGTCGGAAAGTAATATCGTCACGATCCGTCTGCTGGGGATGTGTGGCAATTGTCCTCACAGTCGCATGACCCTGAAAGATGGCATTGAAACAGCTGTAAAACAAGTGCTTCCCGAAATACAGGCAGTCGAATCGGTTGAACCGGAGATTTAATCCGGGAAATTATTTTCAGGAAAGATATTTTGCTACTATAGGCATTCGCCTTCCCATTCCAAATGCTTTTGGGGAAACCCTGAGAATGGGAGGTGTCTGGTAGCGCTTGTATTCCGTGGTATTGACCATCTTCAGTACCCGGTTGACCAACGTTTCGTCAAATCCGTCTTTTACAAGATCTGCAGGACCCTTGTGCTGTTCAATATAAGCATACAGGATCTTATCCAGGATATTGTAATCCGGCAGTGAATCTGAATCCTTCTGATTGGTACGAAGCTCAGCTGAGGGAGGTTTGACAATGCTGTTTATCGGAATGATCTCTTGTTCCCGATTGATGTAGTTTGCCAGATCATAAACCTGCGTTTTATATAAATCTCCCAGAACGGACAACCCTCCGCACATATCTCCGTAAAGAGTGCCATATCCTACGGCAGCTTCGCTCTTATTGGAAGTGTTCAGCAGGATATATCCGAATTTATTGGAAAGAGCCATAAGTATAACGGCACGGATACGTGCCTGCATGTTCTCTTCCGTCAGGTTGAAAGGAAGTCCTTTGAATTGAGGACTAAGAATCTCTTCAAATGTTTTAAAAGCACTTTCAATAGGAATAATCTCGTAAGGAACATGAACATTCCTGGCAAGATCTTCCGCATCCCGTATGCTGTGATCGGATGAAAAACGGGAGGGCAGCAATATGGCTTTTACATTGTCACTTCCCAAAGCCTGTGCAGCCAATACCAGCGTAACCGCCGAGTCAATTCCCCCGGAAAGCCCCAGAATGGCTTTTTTAAACCCCATTTTCATAAAGTATTCCCGGATGCCCATTACCAGCGCATCATGGATCAGTCCGATCTTTCCCGTCTTCCGGGTAACAACAGGACCGGCATTCCCCTTTTTATACAAAAAATCATTCAGATTGAAGACCTGAAGGTCCTCTTCGAAGTACTTCATCTCATTACAGATGTCTCCTTCCGCATCAACAACCATCGAGCCACCGTCGAACAGAAGCTCTGTCTGCCCTCCCACATGGTTCACATAGAAAAACGGAACCTTGTATTTCATTGCATTTCTGACAAGAATTTTTTTCCGGATTTCCTGCTGGTCATAATGAAAAGGAGAAGCGGCGATGTTGATTACAAAATCCGGATTCAATGGCGAAATCTCATCCATCGGATTGCGGATATATAGCGGATCATCCGAGATATTCCACAAATCTTCGCATATAGTGACGGCAAAGCGGTACTTCTTGTATTCCAGAAGGCAATAGGGTAGGTGATTGGGCTCAAAGTACCGGTATTCATCGAAAATATCGTAATTCGGCAAAAGAGATTTATGGACGATATTCCGGATTTTCCCATCGGCAAGAAAGAAAGCTGAATTAAAAAGAGGTTTTCCCTTTGGACCATGGTTTACAGAAGGAGCTCCCACAATAGCCGATATTCCCTGGCATTCCAGGGCAATATTTTCGACAGCTGCCCGGCTTTTCTGGATAAAATCATTAAATTCAAGAAAATCACGCGGAGGATATCCGCATACTGAAAGCTCGGAAAAAATAACCAGATCGGCCTGCTTTTTCCGGGCATCGGAGATGGTTTTACAGATTCTTGCTACGTTATTTTCAAAATCCCCGATATGATAATTTAACTGGGCTAAAGCAATTCGCATAATTAAATTCTTACAACCTAAAATAAAACCCCGATCGTCAGCTCGGCATAATTCAGCGTACTCCGGTTATCCAGGTTGGGATAACGGGTATTGGAGCCTTTCAGTACATTGTTCAGACTGTTACTGTAAGAAAGCCCGATTACGATTGAGATCGTCTCGTCCAGGTTGATTTCAGCTCCGGCCCCGACCAACACGGCTTCCCTGATGGCAGTCGTTTCACTTACCGGCAGAGTCCCCCGATCGCTGATGATTCCGTCGGATTTTGTGTCAAAATCATCTTTCCCTGAGGCTTTCAGCCGGAATCCTGTGCCAAATCCAACCTGGGCATAATAATTCACGATACCGAACTGACGGGTTCTCATTTTAATCATTAGTGGAATCTCAAGATACCTGAAGCTGTATTTTCTGGAAATCATTCCTGTATCCGGCTTTTGGGCATATGGATACTGGATTTTCCCACCCAGAAAAGAAAAATTAAATCCGGTGGAAAGTCCATAGTTGGCATTGAAATAAAAATCGCTGACAAATCCAAGAGTGACGCCTGCTGCCACTCCGTTATAGCTGTAATGCTTTTCGTCCGGATTCATCCAGTCAATACCCGGAGAAGCTTTCAGCCCCAGCCGAACCATTCTTTGTTCTTTTTGAGAAAATCCTGCAAAGGTTAAAAACATAAAAAGCAGGATAAGAAGTGTTTTCAGGTTTGTTTTCATGTTTTTCATGATAAGGAATGACCAATCAACCTGTTAACAAAAGTAATGATTTTGGCAGGAAGAGGCTGATTTTTTTTATACTCTGAGTAAATTAATACTAACTTCGGCGGACATTCGTTCATATCAAAAAAATAATCAGGAATGAAAAAAACGGGGACTTTACTCATATTGTTCTCTTTGCTTTTACTGGTTGGGTGCAGGTGGGGCAAAGACCGTTTGAATATTGATGTCAGTCATATCAAAATCCCGGAAACCAAAATTCACCGGTACGACCGGGATCTCTTCAAGGTGCCTGTCAATGATCTGCAGAAAGGGCTTGGAAAACTTCTTCCGGAATATCGTTATTTTCTTGGAGATCATCTGACAGATACGGCGAAATTGTCGCAAATGATGAACTATTTGCAGAATCCCCGGAATATTGATTTTTATCAGGCCTGCCAAAAGAAATACACTGACCTTTCTTCCATAGAAAAAGGGTTGAATGATGCATTCCGGCATTACCGCTATTATTTCCCGGATGAAAAGATTCCTTCCGTGTATTCTTACGTTTCCGGAGGAGATTACCAGCATCCTGTGATGATTTCGGATTCGGTAGTGATTCTTGCACTGGATGATTATCTGGGGAAAACCTTTTCTCCTTATTTCTCCGACGGGTTGCCGATGTATAAAGTTCAGCGGATGACGGCCGACAATATTGTGCCGGATATCATGAAAGCACTCCTGACCATAAAGTATCCATACGACCCTATGGCGGTAAATATGCTGGAGAGCATGATTGATGCCGGCCGTCACCTTTACCTTATGGATGCGGTAATGCCGGCGGTTTCCGCAAACCTGAAGATCGGTTATACTCCGGCGCAATACAAATGGGCGGAAGAAAATGAATCGCATATCTGGGCTTCCATGATTGAGAATCAAATGCTTTATTCCGCAGATGCCCGTATGATCAATATATTTATGTCGGACGGGCCGTTTACTTCCGAGTTTGCCCGGGAATCTCCGCCCCGTTTGGGAGAATGGATCGGATGGAATATTGTAAAAGCCTATATGAAGCATCATAAGGAAGTGACACTACCCGAGCTGATGCAGGAAAAAGATGCCCAGAAGATTCTGACCATGTCGGGATATAAGCCGGAGAAATAATTTCCGGATTTCTGAAAAAAACATCCCTCCGGTATATCACCTTTTCGTTTTTCCCGGATTAATCAGGTAGAAACACTTACCTGATAAAATGTTAGTCAAAACATACGGAAGTGCATTGTTTGGAATTCACTCCATGGTTGTAACGGTGGAAGTCTCCATCGACGAAGGCGTGAATTTTATGATGGTGGGATTGCCCGACAATGCCGTAAAAGAAAGTCAGCAAAGGATTGATGCCGCTTTGCGCTCGGTAGGATTGAGGATCCCCGGGAAAAAGATCGTCATCAACCTGGCTCCGGCTGATTTGCGCAAGGAGGGTTCATCTTATGATCTGACGATCGCCACAGGTATTCTGGCAGCGAACGGATCCATCAGGATGGATAAGCTTGACGGAATGATGATTATGGGGGAATTGTCGCTTGACGGGAGCCTGAAACCCATCCGCGGAGCGTTGCCGATTGCCATAGAAGCGAAACAGCGCGGATTCCGCAGCTTTATCCTTCCCCGTCAGAATGCACGGGAAGCAGCAATCGTCGACGGGTTGTCAGTCTATGGTGTGGACAATATCGGGCAGGTTATTGATTTTCTGAACGGCGAGCTTCAACTGGATCCGGTTTTTGTCAATACTAAGGAAGAATTTTTTTCCCGTCTTAACGAATATGAATATGATTTCTCCGATGTTAAAGGGCAGGAGAATATCAAGAGGGCATTGGAAATAGCAGCCGCAGGGGGGCACAATGTGGTTCTGATCGGACCACCGGGTGCAGGTAAGACTATGCTGGCAAAGCGGCTGCCTTCCGTGCTCCCGCCGTTAACACTGGAAGAAGCGCTGGAAACGACCAAAATCCATTCGGTAGCCGGTAAAATGTCGCATCATACTTCACTGGTAACAGTCAGGCCTTTCCGTTCCCCACATCACACGATAAGCGATGTGGCTCTTGTAGGAGGTGGAGGAGTACCCCAACCGGGAGAGATTTCCCTGGCTCATAATGGAGTTTTGTTTCTGGATGAATTGCCGGAGTTCAAGCGAACTGTGTTGGAAGTATTACGTCAGCCTCTGGAGGACCGGGTGGTTACAATTTCCCGTGCCAGACAGTCTGTTGAGTTCCCGGCCAGCTTCATGCTGGTGGCGGCGATGAATCCCTGTCCCTGCGGATATTACAATCATCCGAAAGTGGAATGTACCTGCGGTCCGGGAAATGTGCAGAAATATCTGAACAAGATCTCTGGACCTCTTTTCGACAGAATCGATATCCATGTCGAGGTGATCCCTGTTCCTTTCCGGGATCTGAGCGATGCCAGACCTTCAGAGAAAAGTGAAACGATCCGGCAGAGAGTCATTAAAGCCCGCCAGATCCAGGAAAAAAGATTTGAAGGGATACCGGGTGTACATTGCAATGCTCAGATGTCGGCAAAATTATTGCGTAAAGTATGCCCCCTGGATGATACCGGACAAGCGATATTGAAGAATGCCATGGATAAATTAGGTTTGTCGGCCCGGGCGTTTGACCGGATCTTAAAGGTTTCAAGAACCATTGCTGATATTGATGGTCAGCCTCAGATCCGGCCGGACCACCTGGCGGAAGCAATACAGTACCGGAGCCTGGACCGGGACAATTGGGGGAAGTAACGGAATGATTTTGTACTTCACTTTTCTCACTCTTTTAAGAAAGCATAAAAAAGATATTTTTTTTCCTGTCCTTCAAACCGGAGATGATGTTGGAATATTAGTACTTTTAACCGTTTCTTTAACCGGTTAAAGTATGAAAAAGACATTTGTTCCCCTTTTGGCATTCTTGCTGACAGGATTGTTTTGCTCTGCAAAACCCGTTTTTCAGAAAGTTTCCGCTTCAGATCAAAATGTCAGGATTTTCGAGAAGTATGAACTAACCCTGGATATGACTGCCCGCTATACCAATCCTTTCGACTTTGATCAGGTCAATCTGAAAGGAACGTTTCAGTCTCCTTCCGGGAAAATGTTCACGGTTGACGGATTTTATTACGCTGATTTTACCCATTCCTGCAACCCCTCAACTTTTGACGAAGGGATTAAAGATGAAGGAACACACCACTGGAAAATACGATTTACTCCGTTTGAGGCAGGCCCCTGGAAAGTAATCATCTCATGCGTCGATGCCGACGGTACCACGACATATCCGGAGGAGTTGTCGTTTAATTGCATCCCGGTGGCTCATGCAAAGGGATTTATCCGGAAAGCAAATAACATGTATCTGAAATATGATAACGGGGATTTTTATTTCCCGGTCAATATGAATGCCGGATGGTGCGATGCTAC
>JAUZOW010000142.1 GCA_030706225.1 Bacteroidota bacterium
CAGAACTGACCTGTTTTTCCGGAGGTCGGAGGTATTGGCGGAAGGAACGGAATCGAGAACGCTTTGGGTATTGGTAGCTGCATGGACCGTCGACATGGATGCAGTCAATATTCTGGAGGTATCTTCATTATCCAGCAAGGGTTTCATGATGTGTGCCAGTCCGGTTGTTGTGCAGCTTGCCGCTGAGATGACATTATGTTCGCGGGGATTAAAGGAAAGATGGTTAATGCCGTAAATAAGTGTCGGGCTATCGACAGGATCTGTCTTTGACGTATCCTTAATTTTAAAAGGTGCGCTGGCAATAACTTTCAAGGCTCCGGCATCCAGATGTCCACGAATACTGCCTTTCGGATCGCCGGAGGGGATGGTAGGATCGAGAAATTTCCCGGTACAGTCAACAACTACTTTTACTCCTTCTTTCGACCAGCTGATGTCTTTGGGATTACGTTCTTTCCGTAGGATCTTGACCGGAAACCCATCCACGGAAAGGATTCCATCCGCAGGATTTATGATTCTGATTTCGCATTTTTTGCCGGTCATTCCATACAAAAAACGATCCAGTGATCCATAGGTGGAATCGGTTTCAATAGTATGGACAACTGCTTCAAGGCCTTTGCCGACTTCCCTGCCGACATTGATCACAATTCCATCAAAATACCGGGATTGCAGATGGTACCAAAGCGAAAGCTTTCCAATCCGTCCCAATCCGTTAATCCCTAATAATTTCTTTCCTTTTAGTGTTTCCATATCACGTGTTTTATGAGTGTTCAGAATTCTTCAAATTTAGTCTGGTAATTACCCTGATAAATAATACCCAGGTGGCCATCGATTGCAATCTTATCAAAAGGTGAAAACATCATTTCGTTTATTTTGCATTGTTTATTCTTATCATCTACCAATAAATCCGGGCAGTTTACAATACAAATCTTTCCCAGGCTTGCCGCGGTCACTGCGGCATGAGAGGTAACACCTCCACGGCCTGTCAGCATTCCGTCGCATTCGAAAATCATCTCAATATCGTCAGGAACAGTATCCGGTCGGACGAGAATACTGTGCTCTGTTGGGTATTTTGCTTTGATTTCCCGGATATCATCCATATCAAAAGCAAGCCTGCCATTCATTACACTAAGACCAATGCCGATTCCTCTGCCGGCAACCCTCATTTTTTCAACGGGAACGGCAAACACCAGCTTGCGGGTTTTCTTGGCAATATTCTGGTCACGGGTTTGCAATATATACAGATCCTGGGGTTCCGGAGTTTCGAATGTGAATTCCATTTCCTGGTGGCCGAATCCATGCTTTTCAGTTAACTCATGGGCAATTTCCTTGAGTCGGCCATAGATCTTTGGGAAATGTGTTTCCAGCGAAAACGGGCTCAACGGACTGTATTTTTTCCGTTGTTTTTCACTCAATGGTAAGGTATTGACAAGTCCTGCGACAATATCTTCTCCCTGGGTCAAAAAACTGAAATCGCCGAAAATGCTGATACCGGGCTTACTTTCCTGTGGATCGTGCGTAAACAGCACTCCTGATCCGGATTCCCTATGAATATTCCCGAAAACCATTTGCTGAACAATAACAGCTGTTCCCCATTCTTCAGCAATCTGAAGATGATCCCGGTATACCTTTGACCTGGGGGTTTCCCAGGAATCAAAAACCGAACGGATAGCCGACTTTAATTGCATGAATGGGTCGGGTTCAAAAGGAATCTTATGATCGATCAGTATCTGTTTGTATGTCTTTGTCATCTCCCGCATAATATGTGGGGGAAAATCAATCTTCTGGGTTACATTGTACCTGAGTTTGTAATCCAGCATGATCTGATCGAAGATATCCCGGTCGATTCCGTATGACATACCCCAGGTTTGAAGCAAACGGCGGTAACAATCCCAGGATGTCCATCCAAAATTATATTGTTTACTCAGGGTTTCCGTGATTTCATCATTCAATCCCACATTGAGGAAAGTGTTCATCGCTCCGGGTAATGAAATAGCAGATCCGGAGCGGACACTGAGGAGTAGAGGATTTACCGGATCCCCGAAACGACGTCCGGAAATCTTTTCCAGTTCTTTGACATGCTGGAAAATCATATCATTGATTTCCTGTTCCAGCGATGGATGCTCATAAATAGATCTTCTCCGGCGGAAAACTTCAGTAGTTAATACGAATCCGGGTGGGACAGGATATTTTTTCAGGTACAGTTTTTTCAGGAAGAAAGCCTTTGATCCCAGGAATACCTGACTGTCCATGTTTTCTGTGGGTTTATAGAACGTGCTGATCACCATGTCGGGATCGTACGACATGATATCTCTGACAATTTCAGGAGAGAAGTTATCCATCATTTTCCTGAGATTGTTCAGAACTTTCCCAATGAAGGCATCCAGGTGCTGAACCAGGAAAGCAGAAGAAAGAAGTTCACGGTAAAAGGTTTCTGAACGCTTCTGAATGGCAGCACTTCTTTGTTTGGAATTTATCCCAAGTTCTTTTCCAAAAAGCTGGGGGACTATAATTTTCAAAGGTTCTTCATACGGCCGCAAGAAATAGGTGCTGATAATTTCCTTGACACTGTCGGCCATAAACTGAAAAATATTGACATACTGCCCGACGGAAAAACTTCCCGAAATCAGGCTGTACTGAAACATCTGGAGATTGGAATCGAATCCCTGATCGGACATGCCATCCAATTCAAGCCCTTTCCGGAATAATTCAAGGATGGAAAAGATTTTCTTCAAACTGCGCGCCGTGATATATTCCGTATTGACTCTTGAAATAATACTTTCCAGAAGACCCGTAGCAATTTTCTCCAACCGGAAGATCACTCCCAGTGCTTCGAATTTATCTTCATGGTATTCTCCGTACATGGAAGGGATCCCGAAAGCGATATGCCGCTTATGATAGATGTTCTCCCATCCCTGGCTGGGTTTCGGGTCAAAGATGATCTGATTCAGGCGTTCCATGAACATATAGATCATCTTAAGCGCTTCATTATCCTGATCCTTCGATAGATGCTCTTGCAGTTGTGCGATTTCATCCGGTGTGAAGAAACGGTAACGACTCAAAATACCTGATATATTTTCCGTTTCAAAGGAATATTTTTCCTTTAAAAGGCCATACAACTTAATTATGAGGGAAACCCGTTTCCGGTCCTGTTCATCTCCTTTGGTTGATTGTTCCAGAAGTTTATCGACTTTTACCACACCCAGTTCCGGCAAATCTTTTACATTAACCCCGGCACGGATGCAGAGATCTGTAATCACATCATGAACCCCTTTTACCCATTTTCCGGCAGGATCAATACTTTCCATGACATCCTGAGGAACGATGGTCCGGAGATGATTTGTTTTCAGGTCATGCCAGAATTTCATGATTTCCAGTGTGATGCCAATATGGGAATTGTTACCTTCCGTGTGAATTTGCTTCCGCAGAAAATGAATCAGCTTGTCATTGCGCTGGGAGATCTCGTCCAGCGTCGTAGTTACTTCCCGCAATTCACCTTCTGCGCCGATCTCGTTAAAATAAACCGGGAAAATACGAGCCAATTGTTTAACCTGTTTATAAATCGGGGAAATATTGGAATTCAGCAGGCGTGTGATATCCCGTTGAAACAGATCGGTGTCAAAAATAAAGATGCCTCCCAGCCTGAGGTTAACCACCAGTGCTGAAAGAAGCTTTTTCATAATTTCCGGTCCATATTCGATCAGTTCGAGCCAGACGCGGATATTTTTTATATGATTTCTGTCGACCCTGAGTTGCCATTCCTGAGTCATGTATATGACACCCGGGCTGACAAACCCCATCCCGATAAGCTTATCTTCAAAATAATAGATATGCTTCAGATTCTTGTTATTGATGATTTGCTTTCCAAGAGTCAGCGCGGAATCCAGAACGGTTCCCATATGATCTCCGCGAAGATCAACCAATAGTACGAAAAGGTCATCGATAAATTGAAATATCTGATCTTCTGAAAGCTCGCTTCCGAGTGCCTCAATAACTTTATTCAGATCCCACAAGAGGTAATCCTGGTAACGCTCCATGCCTTCCAGGTGAAGGAGATAAAAGAGATAATGGAATTTTTCAATCGAACGGGTAAAATCCTGAGCGAAATTCCGGAAAAGTACGGCTGTATCATCGAAAGAGATCGTAGATTCTTTCAGTTCCTGCCAGTTTTTTGCTTCGCTGGCAGCCTTGTATTGCTTTTCAAAAAACGCGATACCGATTTTTGTTACTTTTTCAATACATGTGTTCCCCAGGATCTTTTCTTTTGTTTTATACCAATCTTCGATATGAGCGGTATTTTGCCAGAAGCGGATTTCTTCAAGGGCCGTTTTTCGGGTTATTCCCAACGTTCTTTCTGAAAATACCGGATCCATTCCAAGAGAATTCAGGCTATTAAAAAAGAAACCCAGGTTACAGATATAACTGAATGTTTTTTCTTCCGGATATTTTTCAAGAATATTGAAACAATCTTCCAGGATAAGCTTGTATTTCTGCGTATCTTCCGAAAGATGTTCCATCAGTTTCAGAAGCACCTGGAGAACCCTTTCGGTCAGACTGTCGGGAAGATCGGCGGAAAGAAGCTGGCTTGTAATCCCGAGAAGAATTCCAATGGCTTCCCGGTTTTGAGGTAATGACTCGTACAGCCACAAATCACCAATCAGGAGATTGGGAAGCTGATCGACAACAACGTTCCAGTTCGTATATGGATGATGGAATTCTTTGAAAAAATCGAGAGTCCGTTTATGGATGCCATAATGATTTTCAGAAAGGCTGATGAACCATTTATGTTTTTCCGAAATCTCAATCGGAAGCTCCCGGGTTTGAGCCAGGTTGACTTCCAATGCCTTTGAATGAATGATCTCTTCCATCAACTAACATATTAACTTAACAATCTGCAATACTCTCTCTTGCCAGGTAAATAGCCAGGTCAATGATTCTGTTTGAATATCCGAATTCGTTATCGTACCATGCCAGAATGCGTACCAGATCATCACCGAGGACTTTCACACTCAGTGAATCAAATATTGCGGAATGTGGATTATTAATGATATCCGTAGAAACCAGAGGATCCTCACTGTATTCAAGAATCTCTTTAAGTGAATTAACGGAAGCCTGTCGGAATTCGTCTCGTATCATGGATACGGTAACGTTTTTTTCGAGATGTGCCGTAAGTTCAACATAGGATCCATCGACAACCGGCACGCGGGTTGCAAAACCGTCAAACCGTCTTTCAAAGCCGGGCATAACCTGCATGACTGCCCGGATAGCAGTGGATGTTGTTGGAATGATGTTTATGGCAGCGCTTCTTGACCGGCGTAAATCTCCATGAGGAAAATCAAGAAGTGCCTGGTTATTGGTATACGGGTGAACCGTATTCATAAAAGCTTTTTTAATGCCGAATGCATCCTGAATCACTTTCAGCATAGGAGCCACACAATTGGTGGTGCAGGAAGCATTGGAGATGATCCGGTCGGAAGGTTTCAATTGTGCGTGATTGACCCCGATTACGACCATCCGGTCGATTGATTCTTTTTCGGCAGGACAGGTAAGGATTACTTTCCTGACTTTTCCGGTAAAATGAGCTTCAAGCATCTCACGGGTTTTGAATTTCCCGCTGGACTCTATGATGATTTCGGCTTCTGAATCCCCCCAGGGGATCTGATCCGGAGACGGATATTGGGTTACTTTGATACGGCGTCCGTTCAGTAAAATAAATCCGTCACCCGCTGAAATTTCACCTTTAAACTGCTTATGAACCGAGTCGTATTTTATCAGGTACGACATTGTATTTGTGTCCATCTTGTCGTTGATGTGGACAACTTCGATCTCAGGGTTTTCTATGCTCAGTCTGAGCACCAATCGTCCGATTCTGCCTAACCCGTTGATCCCGATTTTAATAGCCATGGAAGAAAAAATATTAAACCAGAACCATCGGTTTCATGTTCTGGTTTTAGTTGTTTACAAAACTACAAGTTTTCTTCGAGATAGCATTCATCTTGAGGGATCGTGACGCGTGACGCGAAAAACAGTTCGGAGTTCGGGGTTTGGAGTTCGGAGTTTCAGAATGTAAAATCTCGATCCCCGTAGGGGATCCACAATGGGAGCAAGACAAAACCGCGATAAATATTCCCCCTCCCTGAAGGAAGTTTTTTGCAAGTAAACCCTCTCACGGGAGGGGGTCAGGGGGAGGGACGAAAAAAACGTGACACGCGTTACGTCAGTCTTTGATACATCTTACGGAGAATGCATTCCCGCGATACGACGGATACCACGCCACACTCGGATCGTTGTCGTTCATTGCGTGCGACCAGGCTTTGAGGGATCCGGATGGAGTTGATGACCAGAAAAAGCCGGCAAACCCCTGGTAATCCCAATTCTTATTGAAATGAAAGGCTCCGTTCAGTATGGCGTTGAACCCTGAATACCCAGAGTATTTCAGCGGAGATCCTGCAAAGGCATTGCTGATATAAATGGAAAACAACGTATTCCAGTCGTTTTCCGTCGGAACATGCCACCCGGGAGGACAAAGTCCCTGGGAACCGGCCGCATCACTGTATTGCATGAGCTCATCCCATTGATAAAGTGTAAAGTGTAATGTGCAAAGTGCAGGATTGTCCTGGTAACAGTACTTTTCAGGGAGGCAATTGTCCCGCTGATTTCTTGTTCCTGAAATCATATTCCCGTAATTCAGGTTC
>JAUZOW010000143.1 GCA_030706225.1 Bacteroidota bacterium
ATGATATTTCCACTCCGGATAAATTCAATGAAACTTTTACTGCTTTCGATAAAATTATCGGTATAAAATATCTTAAAGGCATGCACCTTAATGATGCCAAAAAAGGCCTGGGCAGCAAGATTGACCGTCATGAAAGCATCGGCAAAGGAACTCTCGGGCTGGAAGTATTCCGGATGATCATGAACGATTCCCGGTTCGATGATATCCCATTGATCCTCGAGACACCGGATGACTCAATCTGGGCGGAAGAGATCAAACTCCTTTACAGTTTGTAAGGAGAGGGATCCATATTATTCACTTTTCGTCACTTGAATAGGTTGTGTCTCCGAGACGGGATAAGTCCATTTTCCTTAGAAGGGGTGCCCACTTACCGGTGATCATTACGATCAGCAGCGTCATTCCGCCGCCAAAAAGAACCGAAGGGATCAATCCCATGATTTTTGCAGCCAATCCGGATTCAAACGAGCCTATTTCGTTGGAAGAACCGATAAAGATACTGTTAACTGAAGCCACTCTGCCACGCATATCATCGGGAGTGATCAGCTGCATGGCTGAAGCACGGATCACGACGCTGATATTGTCGAACATCCCGCTGAGGATAAGAAGTCCGAATGATAGGTAAAAATTATGTGACAAGGCAAAACAGATGATGCTCAACCCGAAGCCGGTTACTCCGATCAGGAGGGATCTTCCGGCATGTACTCTGGGAGGATGATAAGCCAGAAAGATCGACATCATTACAGCTCCCACCATGGGTGCCGCACGCAGGAAGCCCAGTCCTTTGGGGCCGACATGAAGTATGACATCCGCGAAGACCGGCAGCATAGCTACTGCTCCGCCGAACAGTACTGCAAACATATCCAGCGACATGGCGCTCAGGAGAATCTGGTTTTTCATAACGAACCGTATCCCGGAACCAAGTCGCTGACGAAGGGTTTCTTCATGTGTGACGGGTGGTACAGGCTGTTTCCGGATTATGATCAGCAGAATAAATGACAGAGCCATAAAGACAATGACAGATATATAAGCGGCACTGACACCGAAAAAGCCATACACCAATCCACCGATCGAAGGTCCGGCAATAGCAGCGATGTGAAAACTTGTGCTGTTCCAGGTTGCAGAATTCGTATAAAGATTCCGGGGGACAAGCTGCGCCATCATGGCAATGGCAGCCGGATAAAGGAATGCCCTGGTAAACCCGGAAATGGTAACAACAAGATAGATCGGCAATACTCCGAGAAGAGCCAATATCCCAAACTTAGGGAAGCTGAACAGCAGTAAAGCCGTCGTTCCGATCAGGAAAAAGGCTTCGAACATGAGAAGGATGTTTTTCCGGGGGAAGCGGTCGGCCACATTTCCTGCATAGAGAGCGATACTGATGAACGGGATTGCTTCTGACAAGCCTATCAATCCCAGGGAAAGAGGATTGTGTGTCAGCTCATAGATTTGCCATCCGACAATCAAAGATTGCATCTGGATGGCGATAGTCATGAAAAAACGGAAACCGATAAAAAGACGAAAATCCCGGATCTTCAAAACAGCAAAGGCATCATCTTTTCCCGGGTTATTCATATCCGTCAGAATAAAATATATATTACAAAAACGCAAAAACGCAAAGAAACAAATAATTTGTAATTCTTTGCGCTTTTACGTCTCTGTGATTAATAACAGAGTGAAGAAACTATATATTATTCTTCTTCTTTTTCCTGTTCTTCGTAAGCTTTCAGCAGTTTATCCTGGATATCGCCAGGTACCTGGCTGTATTCAGCGAATTTCATGCTATAGGTAGCACGGCCGCTGGTCAGGGAGCTAAGAGCTGTAGAATAGCGGTTCATTTCGGCGAGGGGAACCCTGGCAACGATCTTCTGATAAGATCCTTCGCTGTCCATACCCATAATAATAGCACGGCGGCCCTGAAGATCGGTCATGACATCACCCATCTTTTCTTCAGGGACCATGACTTCGACGTCATAGATCGGTTCCAGAATCTTGGGGCCTGCATTCTTGAATGCTTCTTTAAAGGCGTTACGGCCTGCAAGTTTAAAGGAAATTTCGTTGGAATCGACCGGATGCATTTTCCCGTCGTAGATACTTACGACGATATCACGGGCGTAGCTGCCCGTAAGCGGACCTTCTTCCATCTTTTCCATGATACCTTTCAGGATAGCAGGCATGAAACGTGCGTCGATAGCGCCACCGACGATACAGTTATGCATCAGAAGTTTGCCACCCCAGTCGAGGTTGATTACATCACGACCACGGATAGGGAATTCCTGCTGGTCTTTCATTCCTTCCCGGAAAGGCTCAATCATCATATGAACTTCACCAAACTGGCCGGCACCGCCGGATTGTTTCTTATGGCGATACATGGCTTTTGCCGATTTGGTAATAGTTTCACGATAAGGAATTTTCGGTGCAATAAATTCGATACTGATCTTTTCCAGATTTTCAAGATGCCATTTTGCAATATTCAGATGCAATTCACCCTGGCCGTGAAGGATCACCTGCTTGAGTTCTTTGGAATACTCAACAATCAGGGTAGGATCCATTTTGCTCATTTCGGAAAGAGCAGCACCCATTTTTTCATCTTCAGCCTGGTTCTTTGCTTTAATGGCAGTACGGAACTTAGGATTCGGGAATACGATGGGTTCGATAATATCATCGGAATTCTTTGGAGAATTGAGGGTATTGTTGGTATAAGTATTTTTCAGCTTAATGGTAGCTCCGATGTCACCGGCTTCCAGTTTTTCAACTTTTTCGCGGTTTTTCCCGTTCATAATATAAAGTTGGGAAAGGCGTTCCTTGGAACTATTCCGGTTGGGGTTGATCATATCCATAGCTTCGGTGATCTCTCCTGCAAATACTTTAAAGAAAGTAACTTCACCGAGATGCTGTTCAATAGATGTTTTGAAAACCAGTGCAGAAGCCGGATCGGCAATATTACATTTCAGTTCTTTGCCTTCGGTTGTCTTAACACCCGGCATTTCATTGGGAGCAGGAACGCTGTTTACGATAAATTCCAGAAGGCGTTCAACACCCATATCCTGACGGGCACAGATGCACATTACAGGGAATATTCCACGTGTAGAAATACCTGTTTTCAGAGCTTTGGCAATTTCAGCTTCAGTAAGGCTTCCTTTGTCGAAAAAGACTTCCATCAAAGCTTCATCTTTGGATGCCAGTTCTTCTACCAGAGCATTATGCATTTCTTCCGCTTTGGCTTTTTCGCTGTCAGGAATATCCGTGATTTCCGGTTTTCCGCCGCCCTGAGGATATTTGTACATCTTCATTTTCAGCAGATCGATGATGGAATTGAAGCCGGTTCCTGCATTAACCGGATACTGCATCAGAGTGACGTTGTTCCCGAATTGCTGTTTCAATTCACGGGTTGTTTCTTCAAAATTGGCATGCTCCAGGTCGAGCGAATTAACGACAAAGATCACGGGAGTATGATTTTTGTTGGTATGGCGCCATGTGATCTCCGTACCTACTTCAACACCATTCTGGGCATTCACGACCATGATGGCAGTATCTATCACTTTGAAGGCAGAAACAACTTCACCGATGAAATCATCAAAGCCAGGAGTATCAATAATATTGATCTTGTGATTGTCATAGATAGTGTAAAGCACTGAAGCTATGACTGAGTTCTGGCGTTCCAGTTCAATCGGACGATAATCGGAAACAGTGTTTTTATCTTCTACGCTGCCCCTGCGGGTAATAATCCCGCCTTCAAAGAGCATAGCCTCGGCCAGGGTTGTTTTGCCGCACTTGGCTCCCCCGATGAGGGCAATATTGCGAATTTCGTTAGTCTGAAATACCTTCATGGTTATATTTTCTTAAAGGAATGAAAAGGTTGATTATGTGTTAAAAAGGATTACAAAGTTACAAAACCTATGTGAAATAAAAAAGAAAGCACAGATCAAATAGAATTCTTAATCAATTCCCAGGTTTCGTAGTTCATCTTGGATCCCATAACTTCAATTACATTTCCTGCCAGTAAAGCGCCGATACGCCCGCATTCATCCAGGGGTCTGTCGTTGATTAATCCAAACAGGAAACCGGAAGCGTACAAATCTCCTGCGCCGGTTGTGTCGATTGGCTTGACAGGAATGACCCCTATTTCATGATATTCATTTCCCGACTTTACCATAGATCCTTTTCCTCCGGTCTTTACCACGGCAATCCGGCACATTTCTGCAATATCATTCAGTGCTTCCCGGGGCTCCTTGCCTGTCAGTGCTTTTGCTTCATCTTCATTGGCAAAAACAATATCCACATACTGACGGATCAAAGATTCCAGAAAATCGCGGTTTTCCTCAACGACATTATAACTGGCGAGGTCGACAGAAATTTCCAGTCCGGCCTGATGTGCCATGTGAACGGCAGTTTCGATCAGTTCATGGTTTTGTACCTGGTATCCTTCAATATGAAGAACCTGGTAACGGGAGAAATTAAATTCACGGACATCTGAAGGTTTTAGCTCAACGGATGCACCCAGGTATGTTGCAAAAGTACGTTCCGAATCCGGCGTGATTAACGTTATGGCTACTCCGGTTTCTGTTTCACTATGGATCATATGAGGTTCAACTCCGGCATTGATCATATCCTGAACAAAAAAGCCACCCATTTCATCTTCCCCGATCACTCCCATATAACCCACGGGAGCTCCGAGTTTTGCCATTCCATGAATTGTATTCGCCGCCGATCCGCCTGCTGCCAGTTTCTTGTCGTGTTGATTGAAAAAATTCAGAATGCTGTCATGCCGCTTTTTATCCACAAGCTGCATGCTGCCCTTGGGTAAGTCCAAGTGATTCAGGATGTTTTCATCTTTTATTGTTAATAATAGATCTACAAGGGGATTACCCATGCCAATGACTTTTTTCATAGTTTAAAGGGTGTTAAAACGCAAAGGTAAAAAAAATCGTCCATTGCAGGGAAAGGGAAAGGTTCAAAGACGACTCTTTCAAATAAATTGATATTCAATAATAAATAGCTATTTTTAATATTGTAAAGGAGAAACATAAATTCGTTCCCACATTTATTTAATCTAAATTAAGCGCAATGAACCTGAAAATAGTTATCTTTACAATGGTAGTATTAATTTATCAGGACGGGGCATTGCTTTCCCGGAATAAGGGAGATGCTTCACATCAATCCATCAAGACAATGGAATATAAAAAAACTGACACCGCCATATTTGCCGGAGGATGCTTCTGGGGTGTCGAATATTACATGCATAAAGCAGAAGGGGTGATATCTGTAACTTCCGGATTTACCGGTGGATATAAGGATCATCCGACATATAAAGAAGTTTGCAGGGGAACCACAGGCCATTATGAAGCTGTCGAGATTGTTTTTGATCCCTCAAAAACCACGTATGAAAAACTGGCCCGGTTATTTTTTGAAATCCATGATCCAACCGAATGGAATCATCAGGGACCCGATTGGGGGGAGCAATACCGTTCGGCTGTTTTTTACATGAATGACCAACAGAAAGAGATCGCGGAAAAGCTGATTAAAATCCTGAAAGAGAAAGGGTATAAGGTAGTCACTGAAGTCAGAAAAGCTTCTACATTCTGGAAAGCAGAAGATTATCATCAGGAATATTATGAACACAAAGGCACCTTACCGTATTGTCATGGGTATATAAAACGGTTTTAAGAGGAAAACCGTAAGGGAAAAACCGGGCGAAGCAGCACCTCGCCCGAAATATTATATCAATTGATTATGGATTTCCTGGCGGGTTTCCGTTACAAAAAGGAATTCTCCTGTGGCCAGAGCAATGGAGGTTTTTCCCAGATCATCATCCGCTGCATCGGCTATTTTTATTATATAATGCGAATTCAGAAGGATAGGGATATCCTCTTTCTGGCCTTCTTCACTTCCTTTGGCCAGGGTCACCGTGATGAATTTTGTCATAAATCTGTTTTAGAATGGTTAAAAATAAAGATTCTGAATGAATTCCTGAAAGCTTTTACGAAATCGTTCCATCTATATATTCAGTAAGTTTTCCCAGGCAGAATACATAGCTCCCGAATTCATTATCGTACCAGCCGAAAATTTTTGCATGTGTTACGGGAATGCTAAGGTCTTGTGAGGCTTTGACACCGTAAGATTCAAGAAATGACGCCGGTAATTTCAGTAATCCGGTACGTGTATGGCATTCATGTCCTTCGATCACAGCTGCAGCCCGGAATCCGATCAGATCGGAGGAAACGTTCTGCCGGTTGGTGAAGTAAAGCAGTCCTTTTTGGGAACCTTCGGAAGCTTTTGTATAAAGATCATCGATCAGGGTTTTGTTGATGACCGGTTCACCGCTTTTATCCATTCGGGAATGGAAGGTGATATTCAACGTAATCAGAGAGACCGTACTGGTAGGAACGCGCACTGAATCCGCCATGAATCCGATTTGACTGATCTGGGGCAGTACCTTTTCAAGCGCTTTCCCGGCTCCGGTGGAAGAAAGAATGATGTTGTTCAGAACTGACCTGTTTTTCCGGAGGTCGGAGGTATTGGCGGAAGGAACGGAATCGAGAACGCTTTGGGTATTGGTAGCTGCATGGACCGTCGACATGGATGCAGTCAATATTCTGGAGGTATCTTCATTATCCAGCAAGGG
>JAUZOW010000144.1 GCA_030706225.1 Bacteroidota bacterium
AGGGTTCTTCGTGAAATAAAATTAATAGCTCATCTGCGGAAATCCGCGGGAAATATTTGAAAAATCGAGTAATCGAGTATTCTTTCGCCAATTTCATTTCATCTTCCGCACGTAAGGGAAGAAGAACTTCCAGCTCGTTATTTTCCCATAACCACTTTCGCCATTGCTCTCGATCCGTCATCAAACCGGACCGTCAGATAGTAAAGTCCGGATCCTGCATTTTTCAGATGGATTAAAACGTTGCTATCAGATGGTAATAAAGATGAGGAATAAACCTCTGATCCCAGCATATTCATCACGGAAACACTTACCGGTTGCTTCCCGGACCGGTTCCATGAAATCCGGAATTGACCGTCAGCAGATGGATTGGGATAGACGCGCAATACATTGCCGGAAACTTCATTGACGGCATCCGGATAGTTGATGGTGAACTCCGCGCTTCCTTCGTTGAATTCCTGGTCGATGACTTCCAGCGTATAGGTTCCTGCACAAAGGTTATTGATCATTCCTGCAGGATCGGGCGTTACCTGAATAGATCCGTCGGGTCCGAAAAGATAATAATAAATTGGCGCGATCCCGGCACTGAGATTAGGAATAGAATCCCGGATGCTTCCTTTGCACAATCCAAGGGTATCATTGCTTATCACCTTGACCGTTACCTGGAAGTTTATCTTCCCGGGCATCAGGTCGGTAGGGCCGTTGACCAGGGCATTATACAAGACATTCGTTTTACTCTGGCCATCATCGTAATTAAGGATATTCCGTGTGGAATCGGATGAATAAAACTTGTAGGACTTCAGGTAGGTATGCCAATAGTTGTAAGCGGTTCCAGGTTTAGCAATGGCAATGGATGAAAGATTGATGCCTCCCCACTGAAGATTGATATCTGCATCACTGGTATTCGGGTTGTTGAGCATATCCGAGGTTTTATAGTAAAACTGGTAGATCGAGTCGCACCAGGTGTTGTTCAGCAGATAATTGTTTACCGGTGTGGTCGGGATTTGCTGGATGCCATAAACCATCCGGGGATCTCCGGGTGAACCGAAGGCAACCACTGAATTGACGGAACTTTCGTAAAGATTTCCGATCACTTTGTAGTTATTGGTATAGGCGGCCGGGTATGGGGAGTTCGCTCCGATCTGCCAGTATTTACGGGCAGCCCGTACTTCACAGGCCAGGTGAAGACGTCCGGTATTTTTCAGGTTGTCATTATTCAGTGCAATCCCCAGAAGGTACATGCCATACCAGGCATTCACGGCTTCGCTTGTGCTTTCCTGGTTATTGCCCAGGGCTCCGGCTTCATCCAGGCCCTGTGCCCAGGAGTGCATGTCATACCAATCGGTCATTCGCTCCCTTGTGAAATAATGGTCCGATGCAGACGGATTAGCAAAATCGCGGGCCAAAAGAAGGATCCGGTTTTTGTAAGTATTTCCCCACGCAGTATCATTTTTAGCCAGGGCTGCCGCAGCATACAGGAAATATCCATAGTGGAAATGATGGTCAGTATAAAGCGAATTCTGGAAGTCTGCTCCCGGGAAATGATAATCCCAGCTGTTGATCATGCCTCCGTAGCGGGTTTCGTACATCAGGGTATCACGTGTCCAGGCATTCGTGGGGGTCACATTACCGTTGGCATCCATCCAGCGGTTCAACTGCCTTTTCAACGTATCGCGGATCTCGCTTGCCAGTGCTTTGGTATCGTACCAGATTCCCAGTTCATCGGCTATAATTGCCAACCTGCCTCTCTTGGCCAGCTCTTTCCCGCCAAAATAGGTGGAGGGATTCACCTGGTTGCAATAAGAAGCCTTGAATGCCTTGGCTCCGCAAATCGTATCCACATCTCCTTTCAGAACCTCTAAAAGCTCATCCCGATAAGGTTTCGTGGTGCTTACAGTCAGATTATGAAGATTGGATTGCCAGTCGTATGGGATCAGACCATCCTTCATATTCCAGGTTTTCCCGAAAATACCGGTCATGGTTCCATAGATCGCTTTATATTGATTCAGGACAGTATCTTTCGGGGTTCCGGGCGACAGGATATCCATATGATGCGGAAGAGCCAGGGTAAGCAACGAATCGTTACCCGGTATATTCGATTGCCAGGAATAAGTCATCTGTACTGTATCGCTTCCCGGATGGATGGAAGCCGAAAAGGTTCCGCCAACGGGGTAGTACTTTGAATACTTATCGAGCAGGGTAAGTTTTGCTGCGACATTGGTTGAATCGTTGTAATCCGGGAAAGTTCCTCCGGGTGAATCTTTGGCACACAGGTAAGCGGCCCGCACCGTTCCGTTAAAGGGTGCTGTGAACAGTAAAGCACACTGGTATGCCGACAGGGAATTGGTGTTATGGTAAAAGTAATATGCCTTGACAGTAACCGGGGAGGAAGAATACAGCACCCAGTAGATATACTTCCCGTCTCCCCCGTCGCCTGCCAGCTTCAGGATAAATTTTTTCCCGGTAAAAGTGAGCGGATCCGGGTTAGGAAGGAGTGTAAACGTATGATCATCCACCGAAATGGCAATCAGCGGACGGGCTTGTGAAGCAAAGTACGGAACCATGTTCGAATATTTCATGGTTACATAAGGCATGCCTTTTACCAAGGGCGCCTCCATGTAGTGATCCGTAAAGCCTTTTTCTCTCCAGCGTACCGTTACGGAAAGATCATCATAAGAAAGGATAAATGGATTGAGATCCAGACTATCCGGCTTTGCATTTTCATTCAATACACCAAAATACCCGTCGAATGCAGGGGAATAGGTCACATTATTATTCCCGGGTACCCCGCTTGATACCACGGATATCATATAGGGGCGATATCCGAATCCAAGGCGTTTCTTTGCATTTCCGTACTCTGTCCATCCCGGTTGCGGGATCGAGCCAAAGCCAACTGCGTAAGGATAAGTGAAAACAGGATTGCATCCCACCATGCTGTCCGGCTTATCGGTCCCCACTGTCTTCCCCCAGTAAAGGTTCTTGAACCAGGCATTTGTGGGATAAGGAAATTTAAGAGAATCATACATGAAAGTCAGGGGAACTTTGTTTTGTACATGCCTGAAAATGCTTGCAGGAGCATTGGTATCAAATGGAGAGCCGTATTGCCATGTCTGAGCAAAGGCTACGGTAGTCAGGATGCAGATCAATAACGAGAGTACGATTTTTTTCATAGAGCATTTTTTAAAATGTTTATATCATTTTTCTCATTAGCCAGGCCATGGAACCGGGTATCATTCCTTTGGCGAATGTTTCTTTATTGGCCTCAATAAAGCTTTCCAGGCTTGTGGATTCCGCTCCGGTAAGCTTTTTGTATGTATCCGTGACCAGGTCGGCCTGGTTTTTTTTCCAGGCCCGGAGATGACACAGGATCTCCAGATCGAGTTTCTCCGGGGTCATGGTTTGATCGAATTTCATAAGCATTTTGGCAAGTTGCTTTTCCGGTAAGTCAATGTACAGGATCTTTCGTCCCAAAACCCGGCTGAAGCAACCGGCAACGTCCGTCATGTCGAGTGACCGGGGGCCGGTCAATTCATAATTCATGCCTTCGTGTCCGGAAGAGGTCAGAACCAGTGCAGAAACCCTGACGATATCCTGTAATGCGACCAGTCCGACTTTGCCGGATCCTGAGCAGCCGTATATCGCATGCATGTATCGAATGCTGGCACTCATGGGGAGTAAGGAGGTTTCCATTACCGAATTGGGAGAAATCAGCGTCCATGGGATCCCTGAATTTCTGAGGTATTCCAATGCCTGGTGATGTTCCTGGGTTAACTGATCTCCTTCATGTTTGACGGCGCCATAGATCTTTACGATTTGCTGAACACCGCTTTCTTTCGATATATTGATAATATTCCGTTCCCGTTGTGCTATTTTAGCATCCATGGGGGTCGACATGAAAATCGAGTCCATACCGTTCAAAGCGGGTTTCAGGGATTCCGGGTTGTCCATATCTCCCGTGACAATTTCAGCTTTTCCAGGGTCGATATTACACCTGGATTTATCACGAACCATAACACGGAGCTTAACCTCCATCTTCATCAGCTCATCAGCCAATGCCCGGCCAAACATACCGTTTCCGGTAGTTATTAAAATGTTTTTCATGAAAATGATCTTCTGTAAGAATGCAAACTCGTCAAATATAGTTATTTTTATTTTAGGGTTTACACGATAAGAAAATTATTTTGAACATGAGGAATTTATTCTAAATTTACATTTTAAAAAAGCCCAACATGAAATCAAAGCTCTTAATCCTTTTGTCGGTTATTTTCTTATTTTCCTGTTCGAAAAAAGACGATAATTCAACTTCCGGTTCAAAAAAGCCATTGGTAAAAACCTTTTCAGAAGAAAACATTATCCTTGGAAGTTTTTGGTATGACAGTCAGGGGAGGGTTACCTGTTGTCGATTATTCGAGTCACCCGATATTGATAGCACCGTTTATTTGTACGGAACTGACAATCTTGTGAGAACGACATATATTAATGGCAAGCTGCAGGAAATAGAACATGGATCACTTGAAAATGGAAAAGTCGTTTCATCAAAAGGGAATAAAGCGGATTCCAGCAGTTTCTGGAGCCATTATTACACTTATGATGAAAATGGTTATTTGATCCGTGAAATTGAACTTAACAAGGACAGTGTTGAAAGATGGCGAGAGGATTATCAGATTAAGGACGGAAATTATATTTCGATGACCCATAGAGACAATAATACGCAAAGTGTTTTCACATACGAGTATTATCCCGGAACGTCAAACTCACTTAAATCAATGGGATCATTAGTTTTGTCCAAATTTTACGAAAGTACTAATCTTGTAAAAAAAGTTGAATTCAGTTTCGATTCTATACAGCCGGTAACAGAAGAATTCTCCTATACCCGTTATGATAACGGTTGGGTAAAAACAATGACCGAGACTTCCGGCAGCCATACCTCGACAGTAACATTTACATATTGGTAAATAAGCTGTATCAACTCAATAAAAACCCCTGGAAGATATCTTTTCCGGGGGCATCAGATAGGTTTACCCTGTAATATTGTCCCGGTTTGATTGACACTGCCCACAATTTATAATGCTTTGTTTTTTTTAAGAAATAAAGTCCGAACGAAAGGGCAGGTTCATAACTCATAAGGATAAAATTACAATCGAAAGAGAGCTTTTCGATGCGAGTCATATAATTAAAGATTAGAAATCTGCTGTTTATGTAAGACTATAGCTGGCGGATGGTCAGGGTCACGTCTTTCAGCCTGTTATCAGGCATTGTGCCCCCAGCTATATAGTTAAACGCGATTTTGCGGTTTGCGACTTGCGAAAAAGAGTCACTCATCACGTTTAAAGGCAACAGAATTATCACTTTTTCAGTGATTTCACTATAAGCAGACAAAGCATCCCAAGCAGGATTATCCCTGATACGACAAAAGCCCAATGGAAATCCTCCATTTACGGATTCCGCCGGCCAGGTCCTTTTCGATCTCAGCGGTTGCCGATTCGACAAGGTACACTATTACTTTGTCTTCCGCTTTTTTTCTTTTTATGCTGTCGGAGGGTCTCTGAATGGAATGTTTCCGGGTTATCCAGAGAAAATCCTCTTGTTTGTACCAACTTGTATCTCTGCCCATTAAACAGGAAAATTAATCAATCTTCGTGTAATCGTAGAAATGCAGTTGCACGATAAGGCTTTTAAGAGGCACCAAAATTTCGGCAAATGTCATATATTGCAAACCCGAAGGGATGTATTTATAAGTTGCTGTAAATTCAACCTGGTCTCCATTAAAAGTTGTTACAATGGAAGCTTTTGTGATTGAATTGTCGCGTAAATCTATCCACCATAAAAGTTTATCTCCTTTAATGATAACATCTTCACTCGAAACAAGAACCTGGCCATTTGGGTCCGGGGATCCAATTTTTGCCTTGGAAAAAAAAGCACTTCCCAAGGTTGCATCGTCAAGTGAATATTTTTCAAGGAAAACATGAAGGTCATTCATAAAGGTGACCATTTTGGTCTTCATTTCTTCCGCGATCTGGTGGACAAGAAAAGATGAGGGTAGTTTTGCCTCTTGATCATTAATAATTCTTCGCTGAAGTTTTCCATTGGGTCCATAGCGGCATTCTTCGATCAGGATATCCATTACTTTCCCTTCTTTTGTGACATCCGTCCTTGAATACCATATATAATCCTTAACAATCTCCTCACTTGTTTTTCTTGTCTTATAAAAATTCTTTTCAAGTTCCTTTGCATCAATAATGGGTTGTCCGCTGACAGGGAAAGCCATAAGGTTCAGAACCAACCCTAAGCAATAAATCAAAGATCTAAGGTTTTTCATTTTTTCAGGTTTTTGAACATC
>JAUZOW010000145.1 GCA_030706225.1 Bacteroidota bacterium
CATCCATTATGGAGATATTACCACCGGAAGTTGTCGTCAATCCACTTTGATAAATTCGTTTGATAGCGGATGCTATCATTTCAGAAGGATGTATGGATTTCATATTTTTCCCTTCAAGCATCAATATTAAATTTTAAAGGTTATGTTAAAAGGTTCAATTTTTTTTAATCCCAGATTTATCACCGGTTCATTTCCGGGAAATGCTTTATTCCACAGGATCATTGCAGCGCCCAGGGCTGTGGCATTGTCTATATCTGAAGCAAAGACTGATTTACCGGATAATGTCGCCAGTAACCTCATAAATATTTCATTTCGTGCAAAACCGCCGGTAACATAAATCACTTTGGTTATATCATTTTTCTGCATCACCAGCTGAAGTGATTTCATTCCTGTTAAGGTGAGATCCATGATCAGTTTATGATATGCTTCTTCGAACGAAGAAAATACCGATAAATCAACGGGTGAACATTCATTACCGGTAATCTTTCCATTAAGAAAAAGAAAAGGTTTTCCCTGAAGTCTATTCAGAATCGATTCATCGGCCCGGACTTGTTTGTAGCTTTCGGAATCTTTGTTAAAAAAAGCAGTCATTTCCCGCACATAAGCGTCGTGGAAATGGCCCATGAAAAACCGGGAGGATTTCACCTGTTTCTGATTTGTACTCAGGTAACATAGTGCATCCTGTTTCAACTGATGAATGGTTAAAGGTTCATCATTAAAGGGATTCATAAAAATGCACCATGTTCCTGTGGAAATCAGGATAAAGGGATCAGAACTTCCTTTCAGATAGGGTACCAGCGAAGATGAACTGTCGTGAATCCCGGTACCTGCAAGGAAATTTTGTTCATTTCTTTTGATTTCTGTTGTTTCCTCATTAGAAACAGGGAAAGGAAGTGCAATTTCTTCATCGGAAAGCCATTTATGATAGCATTTATGATCGAAATCCCACATGGCTGTATGACAACCGATGGAGGTATATTCCGATCTGATTTCGTGACTTATCAGATAGCTTAAATATTGAGGGAAATGCAGGATTGTATGCACTTTTGCAAACACTTCCGGTTTGTATTTTTTTAGCCACAGGATCTGCATACCCGAATTAAGCATTCCGAGAACCGGCGAGGCGGTATTCCGGCTAAATTCTTCAGTGCCGCCATAGCGTTCATAAAAACCGGTAAGGACATCTTCCGGCATCGGCTTCAGGTAATTGTAAACCGGTGTAAGTCTTTGCCCTTTTGAGTCCAGATAAACCAGGGAGGCCCCGTAGGTTGCAATATTTACCGCCTTAAGATCGAATTCTTGATTTCCGGTAATCTGATGGATCATTGTCCTGATCCAATCTTCAATTTTCTCAATATCATCGCATGGAAAGCCATCTTCATCTGAAGTTTCTCCGAATTTTTGTTCTTCCTGGAAAATCCGCTTTAGTTGTTGGTTGAAAAGCAGGATTTTCTTATTGGTTTTCCCGATGTCGAAAATTGCAATTACTTCCTGAGTCATAGTTATCAGAGTTGGATCATCTTATGGATTCACCGTAAACTGGTATTTTCCGGAACCTGTTGTTACGACTACAAAACCGGGCACTTTCTCCTTAAACAGCAGATCTTTCGCGGCATTCAAAGGTTTTCCGCTTTCCGTGATATCACCTGGATTTTTTGCCGGTATGAAAATGGAAGCGGTTGTATTTGCAGGGATTTCAACAGTAAGTATCAGTTTTCCGTTCAGCGTTTTCCAATCTGAAGAAACCTTTCCATAATTTGTCATCAGGCTTGCAGAGGCATTTGTGAGTTCTTTTTCAATATAAGGCTGGATCCTGATCTTTTTATATCCTGCACCGTTGGTCTCTGTATTGATACCGGCTACTACGCGGTACATCCAGTCGCCGATGGCTCCATACGCGTAATGGTTGAAGGAATTCATTCCCGGGGTCTGGAGTGTGCCGTCGGGCTTAATGCCATCCCATCTTTCCCAGATGGTTGTTGCGCCCTTTGTTACCGGATATAGCCATGAAGGATAGGTTTTTTGAAGCAGTAACTGGTATGCCAGTTCAGCTTTCCCAAAGCGGCTGAGAACATGGCAAAGATAGGGTGTTCCCAGAAAACCGGTGGTAAGATGATTATCGTAATCATCGATATCCTGAACCAGCCGGTCAACAGCCTGGCTTCTTAAATTTTCAGGCAGCATGTCGAACTCCAGGGCGAGAACGTAAGCTGTTTGGGTTCCTGAAACCAGCCGGCCGCCGGGTGTTACATACTCATGATTAAATGCGTCTTTAATGGAATGCAGGAGCGCAGTATAATGTGAAATGTCCTCAGTTTTGCCAAGAATGGTTGCGGCATCAATCAGCAGTTGGGTTGAATGTGCCCAAAAACATTGTGCAATCAGGTATTTGTCGGTAACTGCAGCACGTCCGGCATCATCAACCGAAGGACTGTAAAACAGCCAGTCGCCAAAGTGATAGCCTGTATTCCACAAATTATCTTTACTCTGTGAAGTCATATAATCAACCCAGGCTTTCATGCTGTTGTACTGCTGAACTAAGATCCGCCTGTCACCGTAAGCTAAATACATATTCATGGGAACGATGGTAGCGACATCCGCCCAACCGGTAGATCCTGCGGAACCCTTTCCTAAAACGTTAGGAATTACATGAGGGACAGATCCGTTGGGTAATTGATCCAATGCCAGATCTTTTAACCATTTGACAAAGAAATTATGCACATCCATATTGAAGGTAGCGGTTCTTGAAAACGCCTGTGCATCTCCCGTCCATCCTAAACGTTCATCGCGTTGCGGGCAGTCGGTAGGCACATCCAGGAAATTACCTCTCTGTCCCCACTGAATGTTATGCTGCAATTGATTAATCAAACTGTCGGATGAAGTAAATGTTCCGGTCGGGTGCATATCGGAATACAATGCCATTGCAGTAAAATTATCCCGATTGATTTCTCCCTGTACTCCTTCAATTTTAATATACCGGAAACCGTGAAAAGTAAAGTGAGGTTCAAACGTTTCCACCCCTTGTCCTTTGAGGATATAAGTATCCGTAGCTTTTGCCGCCCGGAGGTTTTTCGTGTAGAAATTACCGTCTTTATCAAGGATTTCAGCATGCCGGATGGTGATGGTGTCGCCTGCTTTTCCGGATAGTTTCACATTCACAAATCCCACAAGGTTCTGACCAAAATCGATTACCTGTTCACCGGCCGGTGTTTTAAATATTTTCACGGGTTTGAACTGTTCGTGTTTCCGTACCGGTTCGTTATACATTGCAATCAGGTCAGCTTTTGGGGCGGGAAGGATATTGACAGGAATCCATTTTGAGTCATTGTATTCCGGCAAGGTCCAGCCGGTCTTCTCGTTACGGTTGTCAATGGTTTCACCGTGATAAATTTCGGAGCTCATAATAGAGCTTGTGGATGATTTCCAGCTTTCATCAGATACGATGGTTTCGCTTGTCCCGTCAGTGTATTTGATTTCCAGTTGAAAAAGCAGTGCAGTATATTTCCCGTATTCGTGTTTATGATTTCCCCAGCCGATGTATCCGGTATACCAGCCATTTCCAAGCGTCACGCCGATGGCATTATTCCCCTGTTTCACGTCGCCGGTCACATCATATATCTGGTACTGGATTCTTTTCCGGTAGGCCGTCCACCCGGGGGTAAAAAATGCATCGCCCAGCCGTTTCCCGTTTATCTGCGCTTCATACATTCCCAGCGCTGTGATATAAGCAGTTGCAGACCGGATCTGCTTTTTAGCTGCAAAGGTTTTACGAAATACCGGACAGGCTTCGGAATTGGCGAACCGGATCGTATCCTGGGTAATCCATTTTGCTTTCCATTCATTGGCAGAAAAGAAAGCAGTTTGCCAGAAAGCAACCGGGCTCCATGCAGAAACTTTTCCCTTATCGTCCCACACCTTTACCTGCCAGAAATAACGGGTACCCGAATGAAGAGCCGGTCCTTTGTAGGTTACGAAAACGGAAGAATCGGAAGATATTTTTTTCGAATCCCATAATAGATTCCTTCCTTTTGAAAGATCAGCCGCATTATCGCTTACACGCAATTCAAAAGCGGTTTGCATGACATTCCGTTGATCCGAATTCAACTTCCAGCTAAACCGGGGTTGGGCTATATCCAAACCGAGCGGGTTGGTCAGGTTCTCAGTTAGTAAATCATTGACTTTAACCTGGCTGAAGCATGTAAAGAAGTTTATCAGCAGGAATCCTGAAATGATAAATTTTAGATTTTTCACTCTCAAGCAGATTTAAAAGGATGATACAAAAAGAGTTATTTATGTTGTTAAAACGGCCAAACCATTGAAAGACACGCCGGATTATTTCCTTTTTTTCAGGACCTCCGTCTCGTATCTCTGGATTTCGGAGATATAATTTTCTCCAACGGGGATATTGCTGATGAAGCAATAATAGTCATACACAGCGCCGAAAGGCTTGGTTTTAAGGAGTTCCAGTAAAGCCAGGCGTTCGAAGTTCTTTTTCTCTTCCTCAAGCTTTTTCAATGTTACGGTGGGTTCAAGAAAAGCAAACAGGAAGGCCAGTTGTGCTGCCCGGGTACCGACTACATAGGCGCCGATCCGGTTGATGCTTCCATCAAAATAATCAAGTCCGATATGAACGCGTTTCACAGCATTTGCGCGAACAATTTCCTGGGCTATAAGCTGGATCTCATCATTGAAAATAACCACATGATCGCTGTCCCAGCGGACTCCCCGTGTGACATGCAACAAGATTTCATCGATGTATTGAAGGATGGAAGAAATTTTATCACCGACCTGTTCTGTCGGGTGGAAATGTCCGTTATCAAGGCAAAGAAGTTTATGGTTCTTTATGGCATATCCCATATAGAATTCATGGGATCCGACGACCATGGATTCAGAACCAATGCCAAAAAGTTTACATTCAACAGAATCTTTTAAATACTCTTCCGGGTATTTGATTGCGAAAATTTCATCAAGAGATTTTTTTAAAATTGTCCGGTGAGTATTCCGGTCGACCGGCGTGTCTTTAGATCCGTCGGGTATCCAGATGTTATTGACTACCGGATCATTCAATTGTCTTCCTGCTTCGGCTGCTATTTTCCTGCACCGCTTCACATGTTCGACCCAGAATTTCCGGTGTGTTTCATTTTTACTTGAGAGAGTAAATCCGTCATCGGCATAGGGATGTGAAAAACAGGTGGGGTTAAAGTCAATGCCCAGGTTATTCTTTTTTGCCCAGTCGATCCAGCTTTGAAAGTGCCTGGGTTCAATCCGGTCACGTTCGACCCGTTCATTCTGAAAGTCGCCGTAAATGGCATGAAGGTTAATGCGTTGTTGGCCGGGAACAAGGTGCAGTACTTTTTCAATATCCTGACGAAGTTGTAGAATGGTTCCGGCTTTTCCGGGATAGTTTCCCGTAACCTGAATCCCGCCGCCTCCCAGGGTAGCATCCGGTGTTTCAAATCCACCGACATCATCCGCTTGCCAGCAATGCAGACTGATTTTTACATTTTTCAGTTGTTCAATGGCTTTATCCGTATCTATTCCCAGTTCCGCATATTGTTCCTTTGCAATGACATAGGCTTTTTTAACTGAATCTGTGTTCATCTGTTTATGATTTGTTTCATCTTGGATTTCAATAAAAATTCTTTATGCCACTCATCCCTGGAGCCAGACTGTGAAGCATCAAGACGCTTTAAAAAACCGGGGCAAATCCGATGATCAATACGGATCCCAGCATGACCAGTAACCCAGCAGACAACACTCCTAATGTCTTTTTTGAAACGCCTTTCCATTCGCCTGTCATCAAACCGATCAGATTACTGAATACGATAACCAGGGAGAACAGGAGGCACCAGGTAATGTAACTCATATCCGGGCTCATTTTGTTGGTGCCCATACCTTTAAATACAAATTGTGAAAACCAGAGCAATCCCGCTAATGCCGCCAATCCATAATATTTGCCTGTATCAGGTTTTTTAAAGTCTGAAAAGCTCTTTCTTTTAATACTCATGTAGACACAATAAATCACGTTGACTGTAAAACCTCCGATCAGAAGGATTGCGTAAACGGGGTTGTAAACCCAGATGGAGTCGGGGTTCAGTTGTCTTGCGATATCTACCATTGCCTGGCCTGATTTTTCTCCAAATGCAAAACATGCGCTCATGATCCCCGCAACCAGGGCGACGGCAAACCCCTTTTTGGTATTGAAACCCTCGTCTTTCGTGTCGGAAGATGTTTTCAGCTCATGATCTTTTAAAGTTGCTGCCCATCCGCAGATTGAAATTCCCGCGAGTGCGACAACCACGCCGGTAATGGTAATGATTCCC
>JAUZOW010000146.1 GCA_030706225.1 Bacteroidota bacterium
ACAGGAACTCCGGGGCCGCCCCAGGTTTTATAGAAATCAGCAGAGCCTTTCCGGATATTGCTCCACATACGTGGGAAAAGAGTAGTAAATTTCGGATCATACACAGGGATCTGCCCTCTTCTGTAATCCACGATCACGTACTTTCCCGATTTATTATCTTTCTGGTAAACGGGAGTCCCGTCTTTTGCATCAATCATCGGAGCGTTGTAGTACTGACCATAAAGGAACGGCCATGTACCGTATTGTTCACGATTCAAATATGAAACCATGCTGATGGCGTCCTTGGGAGAATCCTCATTAATGGGAGTTCCGGCATTGGACCGAATAACCAGATTCACAAAGGAAGAATAGCCAATCAAAAGGAATACAACGGAAAGAAGCAATGCATTGACAACGGTCTTCCCTTTTTTGCTTGTGTACACAATTCCCCAGATCAGAAGTCCGAAGAACAGGAAGAAATAAAAGATAGTTCCTGAATTGAAAGGTAATCCGAGACTATTAACGAAGAAAAGCTCAAACATACCAGCCAGTTTAGGGATCCACGGGATCAGGATATACATCACGAAAGAAAGGATGATAAACGATATCGCAACGGTCAGTATAATTCCCCAACGGCTTGTCTTTTTGTATTTCCGGAAATAATAGATCAATGCCAGTGCGGGAATGGTCAGGAGGTTCAACAAATGAACACCGATCGAAAGCCCGATCATAAAAGAAATCAGGATCAGCCACCGGATACTATGCTTCTGATCTGCAACTTCATCCCATTTCAACATAGCCCAGAAAACGGCAGCCGTACAACAATAGGAAAGCGCAAAAACATTGGCTTCTACTGCAGAAAACCAGAAAGAATCGGTAAAGGTAAAAGCCATAGCTCCGACAAATCCCGCCGCCAGAATTTTCCAACGGGCAGCTGGTGTCATTTGATCTTCCTGCGGTGCTACGATTTTACGGGCAAGCATCGTAATGATCCAAAACAAAAATAAGATCGTGAATGCACTTCCGATTGCGGAAACCGCATTGATCAATACGGCAACCTTTGCTGTATTGCCAAAAGCAAACAGTGAAAAGAAGCGTGCTACCAGCTGAAAAGTCGGTGCTCCCGGAGGATGAGCAACCTGCAATTTATACGATGTTGAAATGTGTTCACCCGGGTCCCACCAACTTACAGTAGGTTCGATCGTCATAAGATATACGATCGCGGCAATGGTAAATACTACCCACCCGATGATGTTGTTGTACTTACGAAATTCCTTCATATGAACCAATGAATTAATATTCTGTTTATTAACAGACTGAGGGCGACTAAGAGGAGCGGTAAAATTACAATTTTTTTAGAACATCTAATCTATTCTGATTCCTGTCATGGATAATGATCCCATTACCACCTTCTCATTAAAGAACGACAGTTTCTCATTTTCCCTTTTAGCGCCAAGGATATAGATCATAGGAAGGAAATGTTCCGGAGTTGGAACGGCCCACATAACATCGGGACCAAGTTTTTGATAATTGACAAGCATTCCGGTATCTTCCTTCCGGATCCTGTCCTTAAGAATTTCATCTGCTCTTAAAGCCCATTCGTATCCCCCGCCCGGATTATCCCAGTCGATTTTTCTCAAATTATGGACAATATTGCCACTGCCCAGGATCAAAATGCCTTTATCTCTAAGGGGAATCAGCTTTTTTGCCAGGTCCAGGTGATATTGAGGAGGTTGGTCAAAGGCAATACTCATTTGAACTACGGGAATATCTGCTTCCGGAAACATATGAATAAGCACACTCCAGGTTCCGTGATCCAATCCCCGGGAAGGATCGGGCTTTGCTCCGGTAAGGTTTTGAACTTCTTTTGCAAGGAAAGGGCTTCCGGGAGCAGGATAACTCACTTCATAAAGTCTGGAGGGGAAACCGCCGAAATCATGGATTGTCGGCGGTTTCTCCAAGGTTGTAACCCTTGACACTTCAGTCTCCCAGTGTGCAGAAATACATAAAATCCCAGCTGGTCGGGGTATATCCTTTACAACCTCCTTCCATCCTTCTGTGAATTCATTGACTTCAAGGGCATTCATCGGCGTACCGTGGCCAACGAAAATAAGCGGTATCCGCATATTCCGGTTGGAATTCATTGCATTTCCCCTCTTTTTATTCTTTTACTTTCTGAAGTTCGGCTTCAATATTAATACTCACCTCCTCACCAACAAGAACACCCCCCGCTTCCAGTGGAACATTCCAGTTCAGATCCCAGTCTTTCCGGTACACTTTTCCTGTAAGCATTATTCCGGCTTTTTCATTACCCCACGGATCCTTGACAACCCCACCGAATTCCACATTTAATGTCACATTCTTCGAAATTCCTTTTATGGTCAGATCACCGGTAAGTTTATAGTTTTCATCATCTGCTTTCTTTAGGGAAGTCGAGGTAAAAGTGATATCTTTATATTTTTCCGCATCAAAGAAATCGGGGCTTTTCAAGTGCTTGTCGCGATCTGCATTGGCAGTATCCACGGAACCAGCCTCCATCCTGAACTTTATTGTGGCTGTCGTAAAATCATTTCCTTCCGTCAGAATTTCCGCATCATATTTTGAAAAAGATCCCTTTACATTCGAGATCATCAGGTGTTTAACCTTAAATCCTATTCCTGTGTGAGCTTTATCAAAAACCCATTTTGCCTTTGTTTCCATGTTCTTTATTTTTATTTGGTTTAAATAAATAAACTGGACAAATATACATATAAGAATAAAAGTAAAAAAATTTACATTGAAATTTTTTACTTGAAATCCAAAAGATTATATGTAAACTGCTTGACATTCTCCACCTCCCGTTCGTAATTTTGTTATGAGAAAAAAATGGGAAACCGTTTTTAGTAATATTTTCGTATATTGCATATCGTTAATGCTGCAAACCCAATAGCCTATGCGAGTATTTTTAAAATTAATGCAAGCCGCATCCCGGTTTAAAGCAGAATCCGTTTTTTTCATCTTTCTGCTGATGCCCCTGCTTCTTTTCGCCCAGGCACGGACAATTACCGGAACAGTTACTGACGGGGATACACAGGAATCCCTCCCCGGAGCGACTATTGTCTTAAAAGGAAGCACTGCCGGAACCGTTAGTGATATCAACGGGAAATTTTCAATATCCATCAAAGATCCTGCAAATGCCATCCTGGTATTTTCCTTTGTCGGATATACAACCCTGGAAGTCCCCATAGAAAGCAAAACCGTGATCAATGTGACACTTCAACCGGCGAAAATAAAGCTCCAGGAAATCGTTGTTATCGGATATGGTACGGTAAAGAAAAGCGATCTGACAGGTTCGGTAGGATCAATTAAATCGGAAGATCTTACTAAAATAACAGCTCCGGATGTTGTCCAGAGTCTTCAGGGTAAAGTAACCGGAGTACAGGTAACAACTCCTTCCGGAAATCCAGGTGATGTACCTGTCGTCAGAATCCGGGGAGTCGGCACTTTTAATAATACAGCTCCTATTTATGTGGTGGATGGTGTCATTCTGGACGATATTTCTTTCCTTAATTCTGCCGATATCAAATCGATGGAAGTTTTGAAGGATGCTTCTGCCACAGCTATTTATGGTTCCCGTGGAGCTAACGGTGTTATCATCGTTACCACCAAAACAGGGACCGGTCTGGAAGGGAAAACAGATTTTACCTTTTCAGCAGAAACAGGTATACAGAATATTGCCAAGAAAATCAAGCTTTTGAGCGGCCGGGACTATGCCTCTTATATCAATGAGATAGAGCCGACATATAATAACATTGATGTCGTTCCCAACACCGACTGGCAAAAACTGATTTTTCACACAGCGCCGGTTTATAATTACCAGCTTTCAGCAGCCGGAGCTACCAAGATGATGGACTATTACATCGGAGGAAGTTATTACAAACAGGAAGGGATCATTGACAAATCGAATTATACACGTATAACCATCAAGCTGAATAACACCTATAAAATGACCAGCTTTTTTAAGCTTGGCAATAATATAACGATCACTCCTTTTACACAGCAAATTGCACCAAATGTCACGTACCAGGCTTATCGTGCAAAACCCTTACTTGAGCCCTATTATTCTGACGGAAGCTTTGCTGCGGTCGACGGCGTCGGCAACCCTCTGGCCGATCTTTCCAACTCGAACAATTACAGAAAAGGAATCCGGGGCGTGGGAAATATTTTTGGAGAGTTAACTTTCTTAAAATCTTTTATCCTTAAGACCAGTTTTGGGGTAGATGCAGAGTATGACAAATCCGAAAATTTCACTCCGGCATATAAAGTTCTGGAACCTAATGGTACTGAATCACAACAGGTTAATCTCTTCAGTACCTTGTTCAAGGGGACCAACGATCGTCTTAACTGGTTATGGGAAAATACGCTGACCTATACAAAAGACATTAAAAAACATTCGATTGATGCCGTCGTCGGGTACACTATGCAGAATTCCACATCGGAAAATACCGGTATCACGGGTTCCAATATTCTGCGTAATGGAAGAAATTTCTGGTATATAATTCCCAATTATATTTACAATGAATCCATCGGCATCAATAATCTGGATGAGAATAAACTTTATGACAAAGTAGATGCTGACAATTTTTACTCGATGATTTCTTTCCTCTGCCGGGTAAATTATACATATGCAAAGAAGTACATTTTTACTGCCACATTCCGTCGTGACGGTTCTTCCAAATTTGCCTCGAAAAACCGTTATTCAAATTTTCCATCTTTTGCACTGGGCTGGAACATTGCCAATGAATCATTCATGAAAAATATCAAGCTCCTGAACACGCTGAAGCTGCGTGCAAGCTGGGGTAAGATCGGGAATGATAAAATTACCTATACCGACAGGTATTCCCTTGTAGATAACAGTCTGATTTCTATCTTTGGAACCTCCGGTTATGGCTCCGCCAATGCAGCTGCTTCATACGGGCTAAAGGGCAACCCCAACCTGAAATGGGAAGTGACAACACAAACAGACGCCGGTCTTGAAGTCGGAGTTTTAAACAGCCGGCTAACTGGAGAATTCGATTATTATAACCGTCAGACCGATGATATTTTGGTTCTTTTGTCCACTCCGGGATATTTCGGAAATGGTTCCGGTCAGAAAGTCCGTTATAATGCAGCTTCTGTTTTGAATCGTGGTTTTGAATTCAATATAAACTGGCGTGATCAGATCAATAAACTCAAATACAGCGTTGGAATTCTGGGATCTTTCATCCATAATGAAGTATTAAAAATCGGCGGCAGCAGTGGAGTGGATTCTGTTTTGTACGGAGGTAATCTGAGTAATGGAATTGCTGTAACTGCAAGTCGTGTAGGACTTCCGATCGGTGCATTTTACGGTTTTAAAACCGATGGGATTTTTCAGAATCAGGCCGAATTGGATGCATATCCCCATATGTCGGATGCCGGAGTCGGGGATCTTCGATTTGTGGATGTCAACGGTGACGGTAAAATCGATGGAAATGACCGTACATACATTGGTTCACCTATCCCCAAATTTATTTTCGGATTCAATATAAACCTTGAATATTCTGGTTTTGATCTGTCAATCAATGTCCAGGGACAAACCGGCAATAAAATATTCAATGCAAAGGATTGCGTCAGACCGGATCCGTACAATTATGAAGAATATGTAAAGGATCACTGGACCGGCGAAGGAACCAGTACTACACAACCCAGAGCTTCAAAAGGGGGGTATAACTATACACCTTCCGACTATTTTATCCAGGATGGTTCTTTCATGAGACTACGGAATATTACACTGGGATATACTCTCCCGGGTAATCTGAGTAACAAAATTTATATGAAAAAAATCCGTGTTTATCTGAAAGCAGACAATCTTTACACCTGGACTAAATATACAGGATATACCCCTGAAATCGGGAGTTCCGATGTATTGGGAAATGGTATTGATGACGGGGTTTACCCCATTACTGCAGTTTATGCTATTGGTCTGAATTTAAATTTTTAGAACGATGAAATCGAATGCAAAATATCTTGTATTTATTTCGGCTTTGATCATTGCATTTATGATGAATACGGGCTGTAATAAATTTCTGGACAAGGATCCTCAGGGGGAATTGACTCAGGAGTCTTTCCCTGTTTCTGCAAGTGATGCTCTGTTGGCGACCAATGCTGTTTACACTACGGTAAGGGAATGGTATTATCATTCTGGAGGATATCCTATTCTCGATATTATGTCGGATGATGCCCGTAAGGGAAGCAATCCCGATGACCAGCGGAATACTGTCGGGCCTTATGATTCTTTTACAATCACTGCTACGGCAGAT
>JAUZOW010000147.1 GCA_030706225.1 Bacteroidota bacterium
ACGGATTTCATCATAATCATTTGATGAGTAGCTGGGAAGATAACGGTAATAATCCGGTCTGGGATCGGGAGCGTTATACCAGGTAAGTCCCGACCAGGAATCCTTACCGAACATGAAACCCGCTGTTGTGGTAAGTTTGGTCTTGTCATTGATATCCCAGTAATGGCTCAATTGAAAGAAAGGTTCATGAAAATTCTTGATCTTGGCATTTCTTACTTTTCCGTTTTGGTAGCCCCAGTTCGGGTTGTAATAGTTGGAACCTGCCAGATCATAAGCTTCCTGAACTGAAGCAGATTGCTGCCCGCGTTTGGTAGGAGCTCCGAAAACGGTCAGTGCCAGGCTGTGCTGTGTCCCAAATTTCTTTTCCAGTCCAAGGAAATAGGACCATGCATCATAAAAAGTTCCTTTGACATATCCTTCATCCGACCATCTTCTGGAACCGCTGAATGTTATGGCCCATCCGTTCTTTAATAAGCCGGAGGAGTAAGTCAGCATGACACGGTTCCTGTACGACCTTTCTGTGTATGAATAGGTCAGCTTAAGTTGTTTACGGTACTGGGAAGCCCGGGTATTGATGTAGGTAAGCCCTCCAATGTCGCTGAATGAATAGGAAGTGGGAGAAAGGCAGTTGAAAACTTCCTTGTTCCGCATGGCATCATTCAACCCTCCCCAGTTACTCCACACGATCCTGCCGTTCTCAGCATCTGATATGCTGAGGTTATTGATCATCACTTCGGAGTTCTCCGAATTATATCCTCTGATCCGGTAATACATGGATCCAAAAGTGTATCCTGCAGTGGAAACGAAGATATCTTCTGATGAACGCAGCAGTCCGGAAACATTTTGTTCTTTGTTCTCATCTTCAAGATCCAGGGTTATGGTACTGATCTCGGGAGCATTATCGTAATATTGCTGCGTCTTGGTCGTATCCTGGCCCCGTGTGAATGATGGAAGAAAAAGTAACAGGGAAAGAGTAAAAAATAGTAGATAATGTTTCATCAATGCTATCGTTTTTATGTTTGTAGTACAAACGTATGGAATTTTTTGTTTGAAAGAGTTAGTTTAATGTTAATTATCCGGTATTTTTGTCAACACTAATTAACAAATCAGGAATGAAACATTGTAGCCTTTTTTTTATCTGTCTCTTTATTATTCTGTCTTTTCCCCTGAGAGGAATTTCACAGCAGAAGAATGTCAAAGTGGTTTGTGTCGGATTTTATAATCTTGAAAATCTTTTTGATACGATAAAAAGTCCCGTGACTGATGATACGGAATTTACGCCAGCCGGAATCAGCCAATGGAATACAAAAAAATATCTTACCAAACTGGATCACCTGGCTTCCGTGATTTCGAAGATAGGTGAAGAGTATTCCAAAGGAGGTCCGATGGCAATGGGCTTGTCGGAAGTGGAAAACCGGAATGTCGTGGAAGATCTGGTTCATACAGCTCCTCTTGACAAATCGAATTACGGGGTAGTTCATTACGATTCTCCCGACAAAAGAGGAATTGATGTGGCTTTTATTTACCGGACCAGCCAGCTTAAAGTCATCGACAGCCGCCCTGTCCATTTTTATCTTCCTTCCGAACCGGATTTCCGTACCCGCGACATCCTTGTTGTTTCTGGCGTTTTCGATAGCGATACTCTTTATTTCATGGTCAACCACTGGCCATCCCGCAGCAAGGGTGAAATGGAGTCGGCATATCTTCGGAATGCTGCAGCCGACCTTTGCCGGACAACAGCCGATTCGATCATGAATGTTCATCCCGGCGCAAAGATCATTATCATGGGCGACCTGAATGACGATCCGACCAATGCCAGCCTGATGGAGCATCTGAAAGTACAGATACGTCCTGAAAAGGTTGGGAAAAAGGACCTGTACAATCCGATGTGGAAACTTTTTCGCGATGGTGCCGGATCCCTGGCTTATCGTGATTCCTGGAACCTCTTTGACCAGATGATTGTATCCGGAGGGCTTATGAAGCAGAATTCCGGAGGGTATTTTTATTATTCCTCAAAAGTATTCCGGCAACCTTTCCTCCTTCAGAAGGAAGGCCAGTATGCCGGGTACCCCTTCCGGACATATGCCGGAGGCGTTTATATGGGAGGATACAGTGACCATTTGCCTGTTTATACGGTCCTGATCAAAGAGTTGCATTAAGTAAAACGGGGTATTTTTTTATTTTGAATTTATCATTTAAATTCGTAAAAAATTTTCGCACGTGTCCGATAGTATTGTAATTATTCCGACTTACAACGAGAAGGAAAATATCGAGAAGATCATTCGTAAGGTTTTCTCATTGGCAAAAGATTTCGATATCCTTATCATTGAAGACAATTCGCCTGATGGTACGGCGGATATTGTGAAACGGTTGATGACCGAATTTCCGGAACGACTTTTTATCGAAGAAAGGAAAGGCAAACTGGGTTTGGGAACCGCGTATATTCACGGATTCAAATGGTCACTTCAACATCAGTATGAATACATTTTCGAAATGGATGCCGATTTTTCCCATAATCCCGACGATCTTCTTCGTCTTTACGATGCTGCAAAGACTCAAGGGGGCGATTTGGTGATCGGCTCACGGTACATTACCGGCGTCAATGTAGTGAACTGGCCTATGGGCAGGGTACTCATGTCTTATTATGCTTCTTCCTATGTAAGGTTCGTTACCCGGATGAAAGTTCGCGATACCACAGCCGGATTTATCTGCTATCGCAAGAAAGTACTTGAAAACATTAACTTTAATAAGATCCGCTTTACCGGTTATGCCTTCCAGATTGAAATGAAATTTACAGCCTGGAAAATGGGTTTCCATATTGTGGAGGTGCCTATCATCTTTACCGACCGGACATTGGGAACATCCAAGATGAGCAAAGGAATCTTTAAAGAAGCTGTCTTTGGCGTGATCAGTCTGCGGCTTCGCAGCATGTTCCGAAAATACCCACGGTTGGCCTGAGGCAATTCTTTTCCTTGTATCTTTGCACCGCTATTAATCGGGATTATTTCATATGGCTTCTTCTTTTCTCATTTCCAGGGCAAAGATTGTCAATGAAGGGCATGCTTTTGAAGGTAGTGTCCTTATTGAGAATGGGATTATTAAGGAGATCCGGCACGGATCCTTTGAAGAAAAGGACATTCCCGGACATATTAAAGTCATCGATGCTCGCGGGAAATACCTGATCCCGGGTGTTATCGACGACCAGGTACATTTCCGTGATCCGGGAATTACGGTGAAAGGGGATATAGCTTCCGAATCCCGCGCTGCAGTAGCCGGAGGAACTACCTCCTTCATGGATATGCCGAATACCATTCCTCAAACGACTACCATTCCCCTCCTGGAAGATAAAATGAATAGAGCATCCTGCGTTTCATTTGCCAATTATTCTTTTTTTCTGGGGGCTACTCAGGACAATCTGATTGAGATTGAGAAGACCGATCCTCATAAAATTTGCGGAATAAAGGTTTTTCTGGGCTCTTCAACGGGAAATATGCTCGTAAATGATCCGGAAATCCTTGAAAAAATATTTAAACGGGCTCCCACCATCGTCGCTGTTCACAGTGAAGAGGAAGAAATCATCCGGAAAAATCTGGCTGAATTTAAAACCCGTTTCGGGGAAAATATCCCTTTTAGCGCACATCCTTTGATCCGGAGCGCTGAAGCCTGCTATACTTCTTCAAAGAAAGCAATTACTCTTGCGAAGAGATGCGGGACACGTCTCCATATTCTGCATCTTTCTACTGCCAGGGAACTTGATCTTCTGGATAATTCTATTCCGCTTGAGCAAAAGCAGATTACTGCTGAAGTTTGCATTCAACACTTACTGTTCAGCGACCGCGATTACGATATGATGGGGGCCCGGATTAAGTGGAATCCTGCCATAAAAAGCGAAAACGATCGTGAAGCCTTGTTCCAGGCTCTGCTGAATGATAAAATTGATATCATTGCCACGGATCATGCACCCCATACAATGGAAGAAAAGCAAAAACCTTATCTCAGCTGCCCTTCCGGAGGACCAATGGTTCAACATTCCCTGGTTGCTATGATGGAATTTTTTCATAAAGGAAATATCTCCATGGAAAAGATCGTGGAAAAAATGTGCCATGGGCCCGCTATCCTTTACCGAATCCAAAAACGGGGATTTATCCGCAAAGGGTATTTTGCCGATCTTGTCCTCGTTGATCCTGACAACCCATGGGAAGTATCGCCTGCTAATATCCTGTACAAATGCGGATGGTCACCGTTTGAAGGAGTCCGTTTCCGCTCGCAGGTCACTCACACATTCGTCAACGGCAACCTGGTTTACGAAAAGGGCGCCTTTGATGAATCTTCAAAAGGTATGAGATTGGAATTTAACTGAATATAACTATAATTATGAAACAGCAACTGTTCCTTTGTCTTATGTTGATTTTCGGATTGACGGCTTGTCATAACCATACCGAAGTCACTGACAAATATCCCGATGGATCTCCCAAAAGAAAAATAACATTCCGGATGAACGGAGACCAGAAAGTTCTTGTCCACGAAACCACCTATTATCCCGGAAAGAAACTCCAGATGGATGGTGGTTATAATAATAATCAGAGAAATGGCCGGTGGGTTTATTATTACCAGAATGGAAAGCTCTGGAGTGAAGGCTTCTTCAAAAACGGAAGAGCCGATGGGAAACGTACAACCTACTTTGAAAGCGGGAAAGTTCGTTATGAAGGGTATTTTAAAGATGATGACCGCGTAGGTGTTTGGCGCTTTTATGATGAAAACGGCAAACTGCTGAAAGAAATTAATTTTTCAGCGCCACCGTACAACAACAAAAAGTAATTTGAATGTGTCTGGTGCAAAAAAAAAGAGCGGCTTGATATGCCGCTCTTTTTTTTTATTCATGGATAATTAATCCACTTCAATTACAAGAAATTTTACATTGCTCCAGAAAGCTTTGTAATCGGTGATCTGGAGTGACTGAATGATTTTTTTGTCGCCTACCAGTTTGTATGATGAAGAAGGATGGTTCGACAGAACTTTTGCTTTTTTACTGAGAATGGAGATCTCGGTTACCTTACGAATATCGATTTTCGTGAACAGGTCCTTACTGAAATCAGGATTGATTTTGCCGCCTCTTCCAATGATTCCGTTTTTCTTCAGGTCTTTGGCAGTACCAATAATATAATAACCTGTATGAATAGCTACATCCTGGGAAGCAATCGTATTGGTTTGTTCGTTGATCCGGGAGGATTGATTTTTCACAACTCCGGTGAGGGTATCGACACGACGGTTGGTCAATTCGATCTGGATGTTCATCTTGGCGAGTTTATCGCGCAGGGATTCGATTTCCGCATTCTTTGAAACAATGTCTTTCTGTAAACGGTCAACCAGTTTTTCCAGTTCCGTTACTTTCATGTGGCTTGATTTCAATTTCCGGGTCAGTTCAGCTAATTGCTGTTTGTTCTTTTCCATCATACCATAAATGGACTGGATATCGGTTTTGATCTGTTCCTTAGCGGACATCTTCATTTCACCGGATTTGTTCGTGCTAAGGTTGATGATATTTTCCTTCATTTTGATGGTATCCAATGTACCCTGGATGTCATTGATGGTGCCAACAAATTCATTGATGGCTTCATCTTTTTGCATGGTCTGAGCCGTAAGGCTGTCGTTGCGGGCCTTTAAGGTCTCTGCTTCCTTTTTCGCACTGCGGCCGCAGGCAAAAATAAGAGGGATCATTAAGAAAATTAAATACCTTTTCATCGTTTTGTTTATTTAGATTTACCGCAAAATTAGAAAGAAATTAGCGGTTTTATTCTTGTTGATGTAAAAATCTTATTTATAACAAATTCTGAAGTATATGAAAACATTTCCAGCCGTGATTTTGAAAAAAGGAAAAGAAGCTGCAGTACTCCGTTTCCATCCCTGGATCTTTTCGGGAGCCATTTTTCGCATTTTTGGACATCCGGAAGAAGGAGATACTGTGGAAGTATTTTCCGCAGAAAAAGAGTATCTGGCTACAGGTCATTACCAGAGAGGATCCATTGCAATTAAAGTATTTTCCTATACAAAAACGCCGGCCGACAGGGCTTTTTGGAAAACAAAAATTGAACAGGCATTCGGATTGAGGAAGATACTGAACCTTACTGAAAATTCGGAAAACAATGCCTTCCGGATGGTCAATTCGGAAGGCGATGGACTTCCCGGACTGATCATCGACTGGTACAACGGCGTAGCCGTAATCCAGTCTCAAAGTCCCGGAATGCTGAAGCTGAACGAGCTTTTTTCAGATATTCTCCGGGAAATATTCGGGG
>JAUZOW010000148.1 GCA_030706225.1 Bacteroidota bacterium
CTTCGTGCTGACCCTATCAATGACATATCAGGTGGATTGTTGATGAAATTATAAATTTTTTGCAGCTTATTCTGGCGAAAATCTTCAAAAACCTTATCCAGTCTTCCTTCCACTTCACCGAGAAAAACAGAATCGGCGTACCGGAGGGTTTCTTCAGCATGCAGCATCGTGGAAATTCCGCCGAAAATCACTTTTTTACCCAGGGCATGGTATTTTTCAGCAATTTCCCATCCTCGTTTGACCTGGGTAGTAAGCATCATTGATATGCCAACAAAATCCGGTGTTTCGTCGATTACAAGATCTTCAACATTTTCATCCGTAAAATCAACATCAACATAAGGGGGTAAAGCAGCAGCCATGACAACCGGACCATGAGGAGGCAGATTAAAGATAGTTTGTCCATCCAGCTTTTCCCACCGGGGGTATATCAGCTTGAATTTCATTTGTTCGGTTTTTTAAGGTTTATAATGCAGCCGGCCAGGTTTTTAATAATCCTGTCCTTTTCTTTTTTCCGCGGAATTTCTTTGCCCAATGCAATTTGGTAAAAATACCTTGCACTGTCGGGCCGGATTTTCCGGTAATAGTCACCTGCCAGTTCATACGGTTCATAAGAGGCAGGATTATCTTTGATCATTTGATTTATCCGGGATCTTGTATCTGAATTAATTTTCCCATCATGGAAAGATTGCTGAACCTGCTTCCTGTCATTCCTGAATTCAATAAAATCCCTGTATTCAGATGTTTTCAAAAAATCATCGGGTGGAATGAAAAGCCCAGGTTCTGCAATTTCCCTGTTTTCCCGGATTCCTGCAAAACTATGAAAAATTTTATTTAAGTCGTAACAAACATATTTACCCAGTTGCCAGGGATTTGTTGATACCCATACCCGAAGCTTTTCCGGTTCAAAGATAATAGAATGATGGGCAATCAATTGGTTGATCGCTTTTTCATTTCCCATTCCGAGATCTTTTCCGTTCAACCCGGAACGGTCCCGGAGAATATCGGCTATTCCCGCGACATCCATTGGAGAGCGATCAGTAATATCCTGAATTACTTTCTTATAACGGTATACAGACGGACTTTCCTGCATGTCTTTTTTATTACCCGGATCTTTCAGGAATTCCGCCGACTGAAAATGATTTGTACAGACGATATATTCTTTTTCCGGAGAACGTAATGCCGTTTTAAAGGGTGATTTTTCTATGACTACGGCTTTCCGGTCGGCAGCTGAACCGATTAGAAACGATTCCGATACAAAGGTTTGTCGATTTGCTGCGATGGCATATGCTTCGCGGATATTGGAAGCATACTGAAGTATTTCGCGTGCAAGGAGGGACACCGGCGTTCGAGCCGACCACGGGATTGATGATTTGGCTGCATTGATAGTGACGGTCAATCCCTGATCGTTCATTCCGGAAACTGCGCCAATCATGCCTCCCCAGGTGACCATCATGAAAGCATGTCCCTTGTCAGGTCGTTCAAAACAAACGATCTTGTTTTCTGCAAATGCATCTCCGACATAGAAATCAAAATTTCTTCCAATAATCAAGGATGAATCTGAGGATTTTTTACCCCACACTCCGAAAGAGGTACACCCGACAAGCTGCATTTCCTGTAATGCATGCCCGATATCATGTGCAGAATGATAATTCAGGATCCGCTGGTATCCTTCACCGATAAATGAATAGGAATCCGGAGCCGAAAGAGAGATCCCGTAAATTTCTTCCTTGTATTCTTCCGGTATATTCCGGTCAAGATTGCGGTTAAACCAGTAAATAAAGTATTTCAGGAAATGGCGGTACGAACCGGAAGGGATCATCTGCCAGATTTGGTCCATAAAAGCTTTTTCCTGTATTTTCATAAGGCTTCTGGTCAACTTTCCGGCATAAACGCCACGTTCGAAAGGCTTTCCTTCGATGTACATTTCCCAGAGGCCATACTGGTTTTCACGGAGCCAGTTATTCCGGATAACGGATAATCCAGGGGAAGGCTCGGAAACAGACTCACGGACAGACCTCATATCGCTGATACCGGGTGGAGTGACATGCGTTGCAAAGTGATATCCTGCGATCAATAGGCTGATCAGGAGGATAACCGATGCCAGGATGTAAATCCGGATACGACGCCGTTTTCTTTTATCAGCAGACATCTTTCACTTTTTTTAGAAGATATTCCATCCCGATGATCTCGCCACAGGTCATAAAAGAGGCAATGGTAACTCCAAGCGCTCCGTGAATATTGACATTCTGTCCGGTCAGGTATAACCCTTGCAGGGGAGTGCGAGGCATGATCAGTGTTCTGAAAGGATCATGGTAATCACGGGCATTTCCGTACATGGAACCTTCCGGAGTCCCGGTGTATTCACGCCAGGTAAGCGGAGTAGAGATTTCCATCGACCGGATACAGGCCCGTAAGCCCGGAAATTTCCGGCTGACCTCATCCAGCAGCATTTCTGCATGTTTTTCTTTAAATTCCATGTATTCAGGCCCCCTGTGCCCGGTATGAGTATGTCCCCACTTTTTAACATCCGTAAATTTCATTCGGGTCATGATAATCAACGACACTGCATAGCCTTTATTGCCGGAAAAGGGCGGCGTGTAAAGCAAATATTGAGAAGGCCAGCCTTCGGTATCTCCTGACTTTTCCATGTCGGAAAAAACATGAAAATTAGAATTCAGATAGGGAAATGTATTCTCTTTCAGAACAATATATAATGCGAAAGAAGAGGATGTAAGAGGCAAATGCATTATCCTGTCGGAATAAGCTTTTCGTATTAAATCCGGATCAAGAAGCCTGATTGTGGTTCCGGGATGAAGGTCTGAAATGATCCTTTTTGCATAAAATGACCGTCCATCCTTTGAATCCGCCACCAATCCTTGATTTTCTTTACGGATCTTATGGATTTCTGAATTGGTCAGGATTTCTCCGCCTGCGGAAAGGATCACCCCGGAAAGCAGGTCTGAAATCTGGCTGCTTCCATCGACCCACCGCCAGGCACTGGAAATAAGGGAATGGTTGATCAATGCCGGAATGTACAACGGAGTTTTATCCGGATTACCGTCATAAAGAAATTGATTTCCACTGAGAACAGCCGGTAAAAGGGGATTTTCATTAAATAAATTAAAGAAATCGAAAGCAGAGGAAAGCACAAAAGGCTTTTCCATATTTCCGTCGGGTAAGTCGAAGTGATATAGAGGGAATGCGTTGCTAATCTTCAGGATTTCGCTGATATATTGTTTTAAAGATCCTTCTGCTTCCGGGAAACATAAGAGAAGCTGTTGAATGAAGTTATCAAATCCCTGTGCGAGAGGATATTCTTTTTCTTTGATTACAATCCGGTCGAAACCATTGGGATCCAGCTTTTCGATCTTCATCTTTTTCATGATCCCGAGATAGTCCCAGTAGCGATAAAGATTTTGGCCCGGGGCCAGGCCTCCGGTATAATGCATCCCGGTATCGAAAATCACCCCGTGTCTTTTAAAATTCTGAAGGCAACCGCCTGTACGGGAATATTTTTCCAGCACACAAACCTTCATCCCTTCCTTGCCCAGGATAGCTCCACATAGCAATCCCCCAAGTCCGCTCCCGATGATCACGACATCATATTCCGGTTTCATGGCATAATTTTTTTTCGAATAACCATCAGCCGGTTCGAAGTATGCTTTGACTCATCCACGATTTCAGTTGTCAATCCGCTTTGAATGGCAAGTTTCTCAATGGATTGGAAAGAGGTGAAAAACAACTCGTTTTTATCTTCCCGGGTTTTGTTAAAACCGATCAGCCGGGTGGATAAAAATTCTGTAAACCGGGTTCCCCGGTGAAGTTCTTTAATATCCCGGTCGGCTTCCCGGATCAACAGGACACCTCCTGCGTTCAACTTATCAAAGCATTCGTTTAAAAGCCTTACCTGGTCTGTTTCTGTCAGGTAATGAAGGACATCACTTAGTATGATTCCGTCGGCAGGAATTATTTCGCAGGTTGACAGGTCGGAACAAATAAAATGAATCGAATCGTTTTTCAGATAACAATGGGAAGCTACATTAATTTTTTCCTGATCATAGTCCACTCCAATGATTTTCCGGTGGTTTGAAGTCAGCCACAGCATATACGATATGTACCCGTAGCCGCAACCCAGGTCAAGCAACATGCCTCTCCGCGGGAGATATTCATTGTAAATCTGGTAATATCCCGACAGGTGCATCTTTACGCGGAGATACCATTCCAGAACGGGGCCTTTAAAGAGATAATTCAGAACCAGGGTTTTCCGGAAATAATAGCCGGTGCCTTCTTCAGCAGATATTTTTTCATAGGCGCTGATATAGAATTTCCGGATATTTCTGGCGCGTTCAGTATAAGTTTTGCCGAAGGACAGGTCATCCCAATGAACCCTGGGAAGTATAGTCATTATTAACCTGTTGGGCTTTCCCCAGAATGCTCCGCGATGGAGGAAGTCTCCGGAGCCATACACTACCACCGGCATGATATCAATCTGAAGCTGTTCTGCTAAGTAAAATGCTCCCCGGTGAAAACGCTGGATGTGATAGTCGGAAGAACGATGCCCTTCAGGGAATATAACGATGGAATATCCTTCCCTGACTTTTTCACGAAGTTTGTCCATGATCGGATCAAGACCTCTTTCGACATTAAAAAAACAGGCAAGCCTTGCAACCGGCCCGAACAGGGGAGAAGTCCACACCCATTCATTTGTCAGCATGAGAATTTTCGGATGCAAACGGAGAAAAGCCGGGGTTTCAATGAGTGACTGATGATTTCCAATGATGATGGCAGGTTCCCGGTAATTCCCACCGCTGCGGTCAATGATAGTCTTCTGAGACGGGAATGAAACAGATATGTAAACTTTGCATAAAACCGAAAACAAACTGTGGAAAATGTATTCTTTCTTTTTGCGGGGAATAAAAAACAACAGGTTCAGGATCAATCCCGCAATGACCATAATAAGAGCGATAAAGACAATATTTCCCCAGGTAAGCAATGTTTTAATAAAGATTTCTGCTGTTATGGGAAATTTATGTTCTTTCATACGTCGCATCAGGATCATGTTTGCAAAGAGTGGCTGAAAAGTATAGGAAATCAGGACCACTGCAAGAATCCCCACCAAGGATATAAGCGCGATGGAATTCAAAGCCGGATGGCGGGCAAAAAACAGTGCACAAACTCCGAAAAGAGTAGTGACAGATGAAAGGAAAATGGATGTTTTAAAGGAGGGAAGATCTTCCAGTCCGTATTTATAATCAAAAAGCAATCCTCTCATCATCAGAATGCTGTAATCGACACCCAGTCCGAACACAAAGGAGGAAAGAATAATATTGAAAATATTGAATTTTATCCCTGTCAGTCCCATAAATCCTAACGTGATCAGCCATGCAAAATACATCGGGAAGGCTGTGATAAGGGCGATTTCGATTCGTCCGAAAGCGATGAATAGCAGAATGGTAACGAAGATCATGGAAAGCTTCACCAGGGAATCGAAATCGTGATTTACATTTTCCACGAATTTTTCTGTCATCAGTTGACGGTCGAACAGGACAACTTCCGGCTTATCTTCAAATATTTTTATCACATTTTGTTTTTCATGAACACCTGTCCGGATGATCGAGGTTACCAGGTACTTTTTCCCTTCTTTACTTACCCAGTCTGATAAAATGGTTAGGGTAAGGGAATTCAGGGCAGCCGGATCCGGCTTCCGGGGTTCATTTTTAATAGACGCAAGAAAGGAATTGAAAGCGGAGCTTTTGAATTTTTTCTTTTCTCCTTCCCGGAGAAGGGTTTCCGATACTATTTTGATTTTTTCCGGGGTCCAGAATTTTTTCCAGAGCATGGCGCGGTGTTCCTGAACAGAGTCGGAAAGAAGGATCCATCCGGCACTGGATATTTCGCGGATGACCTTTTTGTTTTTCATATCCTGCAACTGTCCGGATATTCTTTCCTGTTTCTGCAAAGCCTGGTTTAAATCATCTCCCAGGGTTACGAGATATACATTTTTCAGTGAATCTCCGGTGATCCTTTCCAAATCTGCTTCGGCTTTTCCCAGTGCAGGAGGAACATACCCAAAGGATGAAATGTTTCCTTCAAACTGAACTTTCCGGAAAGTAAAAAGGCTGATCACGCCTAAAATGAGGATAGTACCGATGATCCAGTAATTTTTTTCAAAGGAAAAGCGGGAGAACCTGTCGATGAAATTGAGTTTTCTTTCCTTTGAAGTGGAAATATCTTTTCTTTTCAGGAAATGCGGGAGGATGAATAAGGTGAAGAATGCAGCTCCC